>JAUVOZ010000208.1 GCA_030598885.1 Anaerolineae bacterium
AATCCGCCCTCAATCTCATTGGCTCTGATGAAACCATCATCATCCAATTCAATACCCAAACGGTCAGCCAGATCTGGCAAACCCTCCGATGGTTTTATTGCGTTAGCGAGGACGACCATGTCGTAGTCCTCTTCTATTCGAGCCGCGCGATCAGTATCCTCGTAGCGTACACGGATGCTGCCCACTCCATTCGGTCCAACGAACGAGGGACGACCTCGAAGAAATTTCGCCCCTGCCTCTCCAGTTCGCTCAAAGAAACCATCAAAACCCTTGCCATATGCTCGGATGTCCATGTAGAGAACCGAGACATCCTCGACACCATGATCAAGCGCTTGATAAGCGTGCTTAATCGAATACATGCAGCAAAATCGTGAACAATAGCGCAGAAACCGGTTATCGCGTGAGCCCACACATAGGACAAACAGTATGTTACTTGGATGTTCTCGGTTGGATGGTTTGAGGATTTCGCCCTCTGTCGGTCCAGCGGAGTTTATCAGACGCTCGAATTCTAGCGCGGTTAACACATCCGGATGGAGGCCATAGCCGAATTCACGAAGGAGCCGTGGGTCAAGGCTGTCGTAACCGACTGATACGATTATCGATCCAACCTTACGCTGGTGGATTTTTTCCCGAGGCATTAAGAAATCGATCGCCTTTGGAGAGCATACCTGAAGGCAGCGGTTGCATGGGATATAGTTGGGCGGATCATTCAGACAATGTTCGAGGTCAATGATGAAGGCGCCAGGGACGGCCTGAGGAATGGGGGTATAAATGGCTTTGCGCGAGGCCATTCCTGAATCAAACTCGTTGGGAAGCACTTCAGGACAGGCATCCGTGCAGTCACCACAGCGTGTGCACTCATCGGTAACAAAGCGACTTCGCTGACGAATGCGAACCCGAAAATCACCGGGGGTTCCCTCAACGCTATCAACCTCAGCCATAGATAAGATTTCGATATTGGGATGGAGATCGACTTCCGACATCTTGGGGGCTTCGATGCATATTGAACAATCAAGTGTGGGAAAATTCTTGTCAAGCACTGCCATAATCCCGCCGATGGTGGACTGGCGCTCGACTAGCACCACATGTGCACCTGCTTCGGCCAGGTCCAATGCGGATTGAATGCCCGCTATTCCACCACCGATAACCAGGACAGAATCACTCATCTTGCCTGCTCGATCTTCGCCGCATATTCAAAGCCGGTTAAGAAAGCCTTCTTATTTAATTCCAAAGTCTTAGGCCGAACTGTGGTCTCAATTGCCCTTTCCATCGCCTGGCGTTTAACCAAGCCGGTAACCGCGGTAAAGAAGCCCAGCATTATGACATTTGCCACGACCCGTCGTCCCAGCCCTTCGGCTAACTCAGTGGCTGGAATAGCATGACACTGATCCTCAGCATCAGGGGTGACCAGACCATCGTCGATGATTATTGTGGCGCCCGACTTTACCTCTTGTCGAAACCGTGTATAAGCCTCTTGTGAAAGGGCTACTAAGATGTCTGCTTGTTGGATGAAAGGATAGTCTATTGGTTGATCATCGACCACAATATTTGTGCTCGAAGCACCACCCCGTGCTTCGGGACCATAAGCCTGAGTCATCACAGTCTCAAGACCATCAAAAAGGCACAACGCCTTCCCAAGAATAAATCCCGCCAGCCCTATCCCCTGACCTCCAAAGCCCGAGAGCCGGATTTCGGTTCTCATTCAGACGTCTCCCGCCTTACAGGTTTATAGGGTGCTAGGTCGCGGTTAACAAATCGACCGACATGAATAGGATGGTCTTCACGCAGGTCAATCCCCAGGTCCTCAAGCCGAAAATCTTCTGCTAGGACACACCGGTTCCTATATTGCACCATCTCGTCCAGTCCTTCCTCGAGTGAGTTGTATTTTCCAAAACCGATGGGACAGGGCGACAAGACTTCAATGAAGGAGAAACCAGGTTTTTCGAAGGCAAAGAGAATATCTTGTTTGACCTGGCGTACATGCAGCGCGGTCCAACGCGACACAAAGTTGGCCCCTGCTGCAGCCAGAAGATCGGGGAAGTTGAAGGGTCGCTCAGGATTTCCATAAGGCGATGTTGTGGTTCGGGCGCCGAAAGGTGTTGTAGGACCCAACTGACCACCTGTCATACCATAATTGAAGTTGTTGGTGCAGATTACTGTAATGTCTACATTTCGCCGGGCAGCGTGAATTAGGTGATTTCCACCAATGGCAGCCAGATCTCCATCACCGCTGAAGACCGTAACGGTAAGCTCCGGATTGGCCAATTTAATACCGACGGCGAAAGGAATTCCACGTCCATGGGTGGTATGGTAGGAATCAATTTTTACATAGCCCGCCACCCGACCTGAGCAGCCAATGCCTGAAACCACGACGTGAGTTTCAATCGGAAGTCCGGAATCAAGGATCGCTTGAGCATAGCACCGCATCGCGATCCCTATCCCGCAACCGGGGCACCAAATGTGCGGCATTCGGTCGGCGCGCAGGATTTCATCTAGTGGGTGTCTATCGGCGACGTTGACTCTAGCCACGACTGGCTACTTCCTGGATCGCATGCAGAATCCTCTCTGGCGGCATCATTGCACCTCCAGCATGATGAACACCGATCACCGGA
>JAUVOZ010000120.1 GCA_030598885.1 Anaerolineae bacterium
ATCAAAGCAAGTCAGCCTCAGACTCGGGTGATCTTCATCGCGGCTGAAAAGCGGTGGGAGAAAGACGCCATCCGTGCCGGTGCTGAACGCTTCTTCCTTAAAGAGGATGACCTAGGAGAGCTTCTTCGGATTGTCCAGGATCCGATGGGTAGCTTGCGACCGCGTGTCGGACCAAAACCACAACCTAGGATAGGTAACCTTTTAGCTAACAAGTGGTTGTGGCGGACTGCAGGTGCGTTGTGCTTGGTTTCATACCTGGCTGTGTTGGTCACATCATTGGAGACGACACTTGTCCTGACCGCCCTGTTTTTCGGAATTTTCTTCTTTGTCTATGGTTTGAAATATTACCTAAGCGTGGCGCTCATCCTGTTTGCCACGAGTGGTAGTGGTAATGGAAATGCAAACGGGAATAAGAATGGAAGCCTCAATGGCAGGCTGAACGGTTGGCTTAATGGGAAGAGGAATGGTAGAGGGAACGGTAAGGGAATAAATGGGAACCGTGTGGCTAATGGTGGAAACGGACGGATCCCAAGTCATCTTCGCCCATTCGTATCGATCCATCTACCGCTATACAACGAGATGGAGGTCGTTGATCGCCTGCTAACAGCCTGTACTTCTTTAGATTATGAGAATTACGAGATAATCGTCGCCGATGACTCGACGGACGAAACGACTCAAATCCTCCATGAGCGCTGGGAGTCCCATCCGAGGGTTAAGATCTCGCACCGGGTGGACCGCAGTGGTTTTAAGGGGGGCGCGCTGAAGGTTGCAACCCAGCGCACGAATCCAGAGGCCGAGTTCATCGTAGTCTTCGACGCCGACTTTGTCCCCCCTCCAGATATCATCCATCAATTCCTTTCTTATTTCTATGGCATCAACGGATCAAACGGAAACCATTACGACGAACACACGACCAACATAAGCTTGCTAGATGATCTGGTGGCGGTGGTTCAGGGCTACCAATGGCACATGCTAAACGCTTCCGAGAATTGGATCACCAGAGGTGTTCGTTCCGAGTTCTCGGGCTCATACGTCATCGAGCGGTCTGGTCAGGAGATGATGGGCTCGATGAAGATGATCTCAGGCTCGGTTTTCATGATTCGGGCTGATGTACTCAGGCAAATTGGCTGGAAGACCTCCATCACTGAGGATTGGGAGCTCACGCTGCGTCTGTACCTTGAGGGGTACAAAGTGCTTTATACGCCATTCATTCAGGCGCCAGCGGAATGCGTTGCGACCTTCGCCCAGCTCACCCAACAGCGGATGCGCTGGGCTGAAGGGCATACCTTCAATGTGAAGAAATACTTCCTACAGGTGTTGAGTTCGACCAAGATAAACCTGCGGGAAAAGCTTGAGTTCATGTATTACGCGCCTTATTACTTGCAGTCGGTTCTTTTCCTGCTTGGAACAGGGGCGTGGCTGATATCGGATTTTATTCTCAAGGCAAGATTACCCTTCTGGACGAAAACACTCGGTTGGTCCTTGGTTTTCGTCAACGCGTTTTCGTTGGTGTTGATGAACCTCTCCGGCCTATTCCTGGAGAGAGGTGTACGCCGGAATTGGAAAGGCTTATTATCTTTCGTCCTGCTCACGTTTCTGCTAGTTCCCTACCAAGCGTACGCTGCCCTTAAAGGCCTCCTCGAGCCAGACGAGGGTGGTTGGCATCGAACACAGAAGACCGGTGTTATCACCGAGGTCCTTGGTCGTCTTGGAATGAGGCGGCGCTTGCGTCGATTGCGCCCCAAGAAGAAGCGTTACTCGACTGGTCTTGCAGGTCAATCCAGCGCTTTCACATCAAAACTGATGGAACGACTAGGTATCCTGGCAGGAAATCTAGCCGATCGCCTGGGTTTGCCGACTGCAGGGCTGGAAGGGCTTTACAAACGAGTAAGCTCATGGATCAGGCGGCTCATCCCCCAACCGTTTAAAAGACTTACCCGGCGAATAGGGTTACGCGCTCGGGTGGCATTTTCCTTGGCCATCAGCCTGCTGCTCTTGCTTATCTTTTCAGCTCGTGTCCTAGTCGTCTCAGCCGCGCCAGACATCTTCTACCTCAGAGGGATCGCGACCAACGGTGCTTCACCTGCCGGGCAGGACATGAACAACGATCAAGGGTCCAGTGAAGACACCCAACTTTTCGACAGCGTGGATGATGAAGCTTATTGGTACACTGAACTGACTTACCCAACCGGGGGAGACGATGCCAGCATTACAGCAGGCAATTACACCCTCGATATGTACTTTGACCAGCTACCTCAAGTACCGGCTGACTGGTATGACGGAAATTGGGCGTACCGGGAAAAAATAACTATCCTCAATAGTCAGGTGGATGCAAACCTGACCGATTTCCCCGTTTATGTTGACCTATCTGATTTGGGCTCCGACTTCTTCTCGAGTGTAAACGCTGATGGTGGTGATATAAGAATCACCAAGTCGGACGGGACGACAGAACTTCCAAGAGAAGTTGTAGCTATTAACACTGGGGTGGAGACTGGTGAAATCCACTTCAAAGCCGACAACCTGTCAAGTTCATTGAACACCGATTTTTATATCTACTATGGTAATGGTTCTGCTTCCGATTATGCCGTGACCGCCACCTATGGCAGAAACAATGTATGGGATAACAATTACGAAGGTGTCTGGCATCTGCAGGAGGAGCAAGCAGGCATTGGGAATTCGGATCTGTATATTGATTCGACGGGCAATACCAATGATGGAGATGATGAAGTCTCAGCGACGGGGCAAACGGGTAATGTAGGAAGTGGACAGGAGTTTGATGGGGGCAACGATTATGTGGATTGCGGAAACATCCTCGATTTCTCAATTTCTAATTTCACCCTTGAGCTGTGGTTCAGGGCTCACACGATTACTCAACTTGATCAAAATACATTTCTGGCAAAATGGCATGACGCCTCAGGTCAGAGGGAATTCAGGTTTGAGATTGATGGTGAGGGAAGTGCTCCGGGTGATCCGGATATTCTTGTTTTCTCAACCCAGGATGGAGAAATTTATTACAACCTTGATGCGGGTACAACCGAAATACAAACTAACACCTGGTACTATGCTGCGGTGACTGTTGATTGGGCTGGCGATGATGCCTATCTCTATCTTGACGCACAAGTGGAGGACAGCGCAGTCAATACCTGGACACAGGGCATAAATTACGAGACTTCACCCTTGATCATGGGTTCAAGAAAAGGAGTAGATCAATGGTTTGATGGAGAAATCGACGAAGTCCGTATTTCCACCGATGATCGAACCGCTACATGGATAAGTACAGGACATAACAACCAGGATTCACCTTCCACCTTCTACAATGTGGGAAGCCAGGAGACACTTCCATCAGTAGACATCACCGTCAGTGTGTACCATACCAATGCCAGTGGTGGCGACCCGCTGGTGGTTGCTATCTCCTCGGTCATATCAATTGACACCAGCACCTCCAACCCCTATACGCTCTCCATCGGAAGCGGCGGCGAACAGACATTCACCTCAGTTGATCCAAGACGGCTTCGGGTTAATATCGATGTAACCGCGGTTAACAGTAGCGGGAGCTTCACGCTGGCATATGATTCTGCTGCAGCCCCAAGCTCCATGGATACACCAAGCATTACCATTCCCGGTGTGACCGTGCTCCTGCTGGTGGTGGTTGTCTTAATTCCTTTACTGACTAGCTTGATGACTAGAAAACGCCGGCTGACGGTTTGGCTCCTCACCATCATCCTGTCTCTCATCGTCTCTTTGACGCTCTTGGCGCAGCAGGTATTCCCAGTTAGCGCAGCGCCTGATACGTTCTACCTCAGGGATACCACCACCAATGTCGCTTCACCCGCTGGGCAGGATATGAACTTAATCCAAGGCTCCAGTGAGGACACCATACTATTCGACGCCACAAACTACCTAGCTTATTGGTATACCGACATCACCTACCCCACCGGAGACGATGACGCCAGCATCGCAGCCGGAGACTACACGCTGAACATGTATTTTGACCAGCTCCCGGGTTCCTCCACCTGGTGGGATGCTTCCTATGGCTATCGTAAGGAGCTCACAATAACCGCTGGTGCATCGGATGTTCCCAGTGGCTACAGCGTCTCCTTGACTTTCGACCATGAATTCTTGGTCGACATCGGAAGATCCCAGTCAGACGGTGACGACATCGCGATAACCTATTGGAACGGTTCTGGTTGGGTTGAATTAGATCGGATCCTGGACCCTGGATCATTGTGGAATACAACCTCGACTACGATCTGGTTCCAGACCCAGGCGGCGATATCAGCCACTTCATCCGATAGCGACTATGACCTTTATTATGGCAACCCATCAGCAGCCTTTCCACCGGCTGATGGTGAGTCTGTTTTTTACTTCTACGACGGGTTTGAAAGCGGCGATTTGAGCGTTTGGGATGACACAGTCACCGGGCCCGGTGATTCGATCGCAGTTGATGACTTCACTGTCCATACCGGAGGTTATGCCGCGGAGGCATACGTCGATGATGGTACCCAGGCGGCGGTTGAGAGTTTGTTCGCCGGTGAGCCATACTTACTTACCTCCATCTGGGTTTATCTTCCTCTATCCTACGACGCTGGGTCTTACATTGATCTCGTCCAATACTACACCGAAAGCTCGACAAAGATCGCTTCTTTGTCCATAAATACAAGTCTGCAACCGTACATCGAAAACTTCATCGGGCTAGAGACTTATACCAGCGATACCGCTTTGACGACCGGTGCCTGGCACCGCCTCGAGATGAAGATAAAGATCTCTGACACAGAAGGGAAAGCTGAGCTGTGGCAGAATGGGGTTAAGAAAGTCGATGAGCCTGATATCGATACTGGCACGGAGGACATCGATCGTAAATTAGCTGGTATTTCCTGGAAGCCTGCCGGGTCGGGTGAGGAAACGATCTTTATTGATGATACCTTCGACAGGCTTTGGTTACCCTCCGAACCGACGACCGGTCTTGGTTTGCAGGAGACGCCGCCTTCGGTGGACATCGAGGTCAGCGTCCATCACACCAAACCCGATGGATCAGATGATCAGGTAATCGCCACT
The DNA here is from genome assembly GCA_030598885.1 of Anaerolineae bacterium. Lineage (GTDB taxonomy): Bacteria > Chloroflexota > Anaerolineae > Anaerolineales > E44-bin32 > DUEZ01. The sequence goes on from JAUVOZ010000120.1 coordinate 5,056, forward strand.
TCTTCCATCATTACAATAGACGCCGCCACTTCCAATCCTTATCCTCTCGACATCGGCTTCGGCGATGCGCAGACCTTCTCTGCCTCCGACCCGCGAATCCTACGACTGCGCATCGAAGTCGATGATACCAACTATAACGGGAGCTTCACCTTAGCGTATGACTCCTCCGCCAACCCAAGCTCCCTGGACACCCCCAGCCTGACGATTTTCGATGTGGCGATCCTCTTGCTCTTTGTGGCGGTTTTCATCCCCATCGTGACCAGCATACTGACGAGAAAGCGGCGGTTGGCGACTTGGATCGTGTCTATTCTCATTTCATTATTGATCGCGCTGAGTTTGCTGGGTCAACAGGTGCTCCCGGTGAGCGCTGCGCCGGATACCTTCTATCTGCACGATTCTGCTGCCGGCGGCGCCTGGTATGACGTTGATTGGTCCTACCGAAAGACGATCACCATCTATGCCAGCCAGGTCAGCGCCGATCTGAACTATTTCCCAGTCCTGATCAACCAATCTTCGGACGCTGAGCTAGCTGCCAATGCCCAAGCCGATGGTGGTGACATCCTCTTCACTTCTGCAAACGGCACAACCAAGCTGGATCATGAAATTGAGAAATATATCACCGGTACGGGTGAACTAGTGGCCTGGGTGGAAGTGCCGAGCCTGTCCGGCTCGGTCAACACTGAACTGTACCTGTACTACGGCAACGCCACCGTCGCCGATCAATGGAATATCAACGGGACGTGGGATGAGGGCGGGAACGATAATTTCAAAGCCGTCTGGCACCTGGATGAGGAGGTGGCTGGAACCGGCACCGTCGATCTATATCAGGATTCAACTTCCAATGTGAATCATGGTGATGACTTTGTCTCGGCAACGCTGCAGACCGGGCAGGTTGACGGCGGACAGGAGTTTGATGGGGCTGATGATTATGTGCCGGCACCGGACAGCGCCTCATTGGACATTACTCAAAAAATAACGCTATCCGCATGGGTTTATTCAACCGGCGCTCAGGTTCAGTATTCTAAAGCCGTTGCAAAGAGCAAAGGTGCCAGTGAGTACCCGTACCAACTGAATTTCGCAGGCGCTGCCGACGATATGATCACTTTTAGCCTGTATGATGGGACAAGTATTTACGGCCTGAAGTCAACCGCGGATATTCCACAAGATGCCTGGACATATGTTGTTGCCACCTACGATGGAACAACCATGCGCCTGTATATCAACGGGACAGAAGACAACACC
>JAUVOZ010000177.1 GCA_030598885.1 Anaerolineae bacterium
GGTGGGCAAATACCCATTTGTCCCAATAGCACTTGCTAGGTACAATTCCCGCCATGAAACTCTCCATTGTGATGCCGGTCTATAACGAACATGCGACAATCGAAGAAATCCTCAGTCGGGTAGAAGCTACAGGATTGGCAGATGAAATCATTATCGTTGACGATGGTTCCACCGATGGAACGCGCGAGTTACTCCATGAACTCGCGTCCAAATATCCAATCATCAATCTGATCATGCACCAACATAATCAAGGTAAAGGTGCCGCGGTCAGGACCGGCATCCAAGCCGCTCGTGGTGAATTGATTCTCATCCAAGACGCCGACCTTGAATACGACCCTCGCGACTACCCGACTCTACTGAAGCCAATCGAGGAAGGTGTTGCCGATGTAGTTTACGGTTCTCGATTTTTGGGAGCACCACGCAGGTCAACAATGTTCTGGCACATGGTCGCCAATAAGCTACTAACTTTATTTACCAACATACTATACAACAGCATCCTCTCCGATATGGAGACTGGCTATAAACTTTTCAAGAGTGAAGTTATTAAATCTATACCTCTACGCGCCCGTCGGTTTGACTTCGAACCCGAGGTAACCGCCAAGTTGCTAAAGCGTCGCATACGCATCTTCGAAGTACCGATCTCCTTCTACCCTAGAGAGTACTCCGAAGGCAAGAAGATCGGGCTTAGGGATGCATTTGAGGCGGCTTGGACCCTGCTCAAATATCGGTTTGTCGATTGAGAAATTAAGGCTCCCGGATGGTCATATTTGGATCATCTAAAGAGCCAGCCGGGCGTATATTTAGAACGTTTAGCTGCAAGCTGGATACGCCCCGATAATCGTTTCGCTCAAGGCGAAATGCCAGATCGACGCGTTGCGGAAGATCCGTATAAAAATGACCCTGACGGAATGCAATCGCGTCGAAAACCTTCTTCTGCTCATCCCTCATTGTTAGCTTGAGATGACGTCCCTCAGCACCGACGGTTCGTTTACTGACCACCTCCACATCCTGCACTGCCAATACCGGGAATGGATTACCATACCCGCAGGGTTCCATTCGCTCAATAAACTCATGCAGAGACCAATCTAGATCCGAAAACCGTACGACTGCGTCAACCGTCAAAGTTGGCCGGAGTTCAATTTCCGCCAGCTTCTCAGTTGCCACTTGGTTTATTCGTTGTTTAAACTCGTCAAACCTTTCGTTACGGACGGAGAAACCAGCCGCGGCTGAATGCCCGCCGTAGCGCTCCAACAACTCTTCACATTCATCGAGGGCTTCGGTGATGTGAAACTCAGGAATACTGCGGGCTGAACCTCTTATTACCTTTTCGCCATAAGCTGCGACAATAGATGGTCGATAGAACTCCTCCACCAGACGTGAGGCAGCCAGTCCAATCACCCCTTGGTTAAATCCCGGATCAATTGCGATTATTAGCAGTGGCGGCGGGTCTTTACCAACAACTTGTATACGGGCTCGTTCTACCATCTCTCGGGTGATATGCTGCCTCTCGCGATTTATCTCCTCTAGCTGGTTAGCAAGGTGTTTGGCTTCCATTTCCTCAATCGCCATCAGCAGGTTGAAGGCTCTTTCTGCGGAATCGAGCCTGCCAGCTGCGTTCAGCCGAGGACCGATACCAAATCCAATTGTCGTTGTGTTCAGATGTCCAAATTCATGGCCGATGGTCTCTATGATCGCTCGTAATCCCAGGCGTTGTGTACGATTAAGTTGTTCCAGACCCATCCTTACAAGCTGTCGATTCTCACCATAAAGAGGGACAATATCAGCCACTGTGCCGATAGCCACCAAATCAAGGCTCTCGATCGGTTCCGGTTGCCCAAGGCGCCGCAATAAGGCCTGAGCCAGCTTATAGGCTACACCGACTCCGGCCAACTCCTTGAACGGGTAGGAATCTCCTCTCTGTGAAGGATTGATCACTGCAAGTGCAGGAGGCAGGCGTGTACCAGGTTGATGGTGGTCGGTGACAATCACATCAAGGCCCAAGCTCACTGCATGTTCAATCTCGTCAACCGCTCGCACACCACAATCAACAGTTATGACAAGCTCCCCACCCCGCTCTCGGATCTTGGTTAGTGCATCATGGTTCAAGCCATATCCTTCGTTAAAGCGGTTAGGAATGTAATGTCCGACAGATGCTCCTATCCTGCGTAGCACATCTACTAGAAGGGCGGTTGCGGTGACACCGTCTGCATCGTAGTCACCATAGATCACGATATTTTCCCCTGATGCAACTGCTGCCTGCAGCCTCTCGACCGCCTGATCCATCCCCGACATGAGGAAGGGATCGTGATCCTGTGATATGCCGAAGGTGAAATAGGCGTCCACCTCTTTGGTGGTCCGAATACCGCGATTGAACAGAATCTCTTGCTCGAACGGTCGATACTCAGCCAGTGAATGCTGAACATCGGGGGGTATTGGTGGAGTGAGTCTCCAGCGTTTGTTCAAGACATTATCCTAAGCTAAAAAAAGGGCCCGCGGATCGCGGGCCCTCCACAGATCATAGAATGGATCAAACCCAGCCCTGGTTATTTACAAAATCCGTAATCACAGGAATAGTTACATATTCCCCCTGGTATGCCTTGAAGCCCCAAAATACGCCGATTGCCCATATTATCAGGGATGGTGCGCCGAAGCAGAAAAATAGAACAGTGCTAAGTATGGTTCCTCCTACTACGTTAACCAGACCCCATGCTAGTGCTTGCGCATTATGTGCCCGTATAAAGGGTCGATCCTTTTTTTCCTCCATCAACAATATGATTATTGGTACAACTGGTGATAGAACATAAGCCAACAAAGCCCATAACTTATCATCACTGGTTATTTGCGGTTGCTCATCCATGTCTCCCTCCTTACAGATGATATTCGTTAGACGGATATGAATAATTAACATACACTTCAAGGCAATTGAATGCCCTAATTTAACTATAATTCTACCCATCCTTCGAGATCATGCAAGCACAATGCTAACCAAATCTTTTGATACCAATGAATAAGGTTCCCCCTTCCAGCGACTGCTTATTTCAGCCGACTCAGCTGATCAAGCGGAATATGCGAACATCATTTTTCGCTTAGGTACAATCGTGATACGATTACTCCATGCGCGTAGTATTCATGGGCTCCCCCGAGTTCGCCCTCCCCAGCCTTGAAACTTTGGCCGGAGCTTACACTGTTGTCGGCGTAATGACCCAACCTGACCGTCCAGCAGGAAGAGGCCGAGCTCCACGTCAGTCAGCAGTCAAATCTTGGAGCCTCGAACGAGGTTTTCCAATCGCCCAACCTCACCGTCTCAAAGACCCAGAAGCCATCGAGCAGTTACTCGCGTGGAAACCTAGCGTGATTGTGGTTGCCGCCTTCGGTCAGATTCTGCCGCCGGTGGTGTTAGACCTTCCAGAATGGGGCTGCCTTAATGTTCATGCTTCCTTGTTACCCCGCTTGAGGGGAGCTGCACCCATCCAGGCTGCCATCCTAAACGGCGATACCGAAACTGGCGTCACGATCATGAAGATGGATCCCGGCCTGGATACCGGCCCAATTCTTTCCCAGCAGAGCATAAATATTCATCCGGATGATACTGGCGGGGACCTCGCCGTCAGGTTGGCAGTTCTCGGGGCGGAGCTATTGGCCGAAACAATTCCCCAATATATTCAGGGAACCCTACAGCCAATTCCCCAGAATGATGCACAAGCTACCCACGCACCGATGCTTAAGAAGTCCGACGGGAGATTGGATTTCTCCCTCCCAGCCAAACAGCTGGCCCTTCAGGTCCGCGCATATGAACCATGGCCTGGCTCTTTTCTCATGTGGGGTCAACACC
>JAUVOZ010000207.1 GCA_030598885.1 Anaerolineae bacterium
AAACCACAATAGGCTGCTCTTTTCCCTCGGCGTGGATGGGATCGACTTCCACAAGCTCTACTAAATTACTTACCCTTTCTGCAGCTTCCTGACTGATCAGGATCTGACCCTCGGCAGCGTTTTCCTGCAGCCGCCTGGCTGTGTTCACGCTGTCGCCGATGGCGGTGTATTCAAGACGCCGTTGGGTGCCCACCAAACCCAACAGCGCTTCCCCATAGTGGATCCCCACTCCAAAAGACAGGCGGAACTCCTCCGGCAGTGCCCGATGAAGCTTTAACACGGATTGCTGCATGGCGAGGGCTGCTCGCACCGCGCGTAAGGTATGATCCGACTGCGGGATCGGCGCGTTGAACCACGCCATCACCGCGTCGCCGAGGAACTTATCGATGGTGCCCTCTTCGCTGAGGATTGCCTCAGCCGCGGCGGCCAGAAAACCATTCAGCACACCTACTAGGGTCTCCGGATCAGTTGTTTCGCTGAAAGCAGTAAAGCCGCGAATGTCGGCGAATAAGGTGGTGATATCTGTTCGGCTACCACCTAAATGCAAACTGTCGGGGTCTAGTTGGTCAATCACCGCCGGTGATACCATCCGTTCAAACAAACGGCGTTGAGCTTCAAGCCGTCGTTTCTCGGTCAGGTCATCGACCACGATCGCTACACCACGAATCATCTTATCAGCCGTCTTCAAGGGTGTGATATTAAGGCTGAGATTGATCTGTCCCCGCTCTTCTAATACAGGCTCAACCTCCAACCCGATATAGTGTTGATCGGTCTGCTCAACCTCGATCACTTTCTGCATCAGGTCGGGGGAGAGAGGCTCGAGCAATTCGTGGAGCGAAGTTCCTAGAATCGATTCTTTTGGTGTGGCTAGGATCGCCTCCGCCGCCTGGTTGCAGAGGGTAATAGTGCCATTAATATCAGCCGTTATCACGCCGGAGGCAATTGAGGTAAAGACATCCTCCATCAGGTTCTTGAGTTCGATCACCTCGTCCAGGGATCGACGCACAGACTCAAATAACCGCGCGTTTTCCAATGCAACCGCTGCCTGATTGGCAAAGTCCGAGAGCAACGAGCGTTCCTTCATGGTGAAAAGGCCTTCCCGCACCCGGTTGTCTGCGTAGATCACACCGGTCAGCTCCCCCTTCACTTTAAGCGGAACGCAAAGGATTGCCCGCAAATTGTAGGCAACGATGCTCTCCTGCCGGCCAAAGCGCGGATCCGTCTGGGCGTTGGTGGTCAACACCGCTTCGCCCTTCAAGACGACCCGTTCAACTATTGTGCGGCTTATCTCGATTTCGTTGGGCTCAAGCGAAACACGCTCCCAATTGCGGGCGACATTGATCTCCATCTCTCCCAGTTCATTACGGAGCATGAGGAACCCGCGCTCCGCCCCAGTCAGACGGATAATGGTGTCCATCACCTCGTTGATAACCGTCTTCGTGTCTAACGATGAGTTAACCACCCGCCCGATCTCGGCCAACGCCCGCAGATTGCGTCGGTCATGCTCGTGCTCCTTAACGGTTTTTTGCATCTGGAGGAGCGTACCGCTAAGTTGTCGCAAACCTTCGAGAACCCCTTCCGGCAGATCCACTTGGGCTCGTGCCAGCGTAGCTCGATGGGAAGCCAGACGGCCGCGTAATTCCTCCGCCCGCCTGCTTAAACGTATCAGATGCTCTTCGATTGTTGGCTGTACAGTCTGGTCGCTCAATGGTCTCGCCCCTTTTCGTAGGATGACCTCGATTCGATTATATGCCACGCTCAATCGGTAGACAATATATAATAGCACCAACACCACTTGCTGCTTAATTTCATCACTGGTAAGATCGAACCAGAGCTACGGATCCAAGTCCTAACATGATGATTCCCCCTCGACGACTGAACGCTGTTTTGATAGGCATAATCCTGACTACAATACCATGCTACTGCGCCGGAATGGTCGCCATCCGTCGCGCGCCCACCGGGATCACCGCCACGCCATCTCCGACCCAACTCTTGCCATCGGACACTCCTCTCCCAATGATGCCTTTAACCGCGACGACAACTTCGACAGTCGCTGAGACACCTACTATCACTCCCACCGGATTTATTCCACCCTCTCCCACGCCAAGCTACACACTCGCGCCAACGTTCACCGCGACGCCGACTCAACCCCTCCCAACCAACACCTCCACCACTATACCAACCGATACCGCGACGATCACGCCGACTAGCAGCGTCACTGTTACCGAGGAACCAACATCATCACCAACTTCTGAAACCAGCTAGGAAACCTAAGGATACATCACATTAATAAAGGATCATCCATGCCAGACGAAATTCTCCCATTATTGAAAGACTTAATACAGCTCCCCGGGCTTTCAGGTTTTGAGAGCTCAGTCCACCAGCGCATCCGTGCAGCATGGGAACCGCTGGTCGACAAGATCGAACTCAGCCGATTGGGAAGCCTGCACGCGCTGAAACTCGGTTCCGGTAACGATCCTCGCCCATGTATTTTGCTCGCAGCCCACATGGACGCCATCGGTTTAATGGTCAATCAGGTCGTCGATGGGTTTCTACGCCTGACTGCCATCGGCGGGATCGACGCCCGCGTCCTGCCCGGACAACCGGTCGTCGTCCACGGTCGAGAGGACACTCCAGGGCTCATCCTCCAACCGCCGGCTGCATGCCTGCCCGAGGGGAAAGATAAAGAGCCGGTGGCGTTGGAGCACCTGCTGGTTGACCTCGGTCTC
>JAUVOZ010000039.1 GCA_030598885.1 Anaerolineae bacterium
ATTTAAATGAGATGTATTGCTTTGGATCTTTTGTAGATCTAATCCTTTGATTGGTGCTCAGGTCGAGGTGTCCTGGTTTTGATAGGCGATCTGGCCATCGATGAATGTTATCGCCGCACCCCTATCACCTAAAATAATCAAATCTGCTTTCGCACCAACTCGGATTTCACCGATCTCTGTCCAGCCCATATGTCGAGCCGGGCTGGTACTGCAGATCATGGCGGCGTCATGTTCTGAGAAGCCCCAATTACACAAATTCATGAATAGATCCATTCCTGTCGCAATACTGCCAGCCAGGGTGCCTTCCTCTTTAAGATATGCCTTATCAGTCTCTAGGAGAACCTTCGTACCGATGAAATCATATTCGCCAGGTGGAAGCCCAGCTAACATGGTGGCGTCAGTAACGGCTCCCATTCCAAGCAGACCTTTGAGGCGGAAGATTAATTCAATCATCCGGGGGTGGACATGTTGACCGTCGGCTATTATTTCGAGCCATACTCGGTTATCCAAAAGCGCGGCAATCACAATGCCAGGCTCACGGTGATGGATTCGCCTCATGCCATTATACGTGTGGGTCAAATGGTTTATTCCCCAATCAAAGCCCTTCTGTGCTTGATCGTACGTGGCATCTGAGTGCGCAGCTGATACGGTTACCCCTTGAGAGAGCATGAGATCAACGACTTCTCGTGCTCCGGGTAACTCGGGAGCAATGTCGAATAATTTCAGGTTACCTTTGCAGGCTTCAATGATCTCTTTTGCTTCTTCCAAATCAGGCGTCCGGAGCCAGGAGGGATTATTCGCGCCACGCGCAGGAGAGGATTTGTTGAAGAAGGGGCCTTCAACATGAATGCCCATGATGCGTGCGCCAGACTCTTGCTGTGCTATTGCTACTGAGATTTCGCTGCAATTCTTCTTTATTGCTTGAATGGATTTGCCAGCGGTTGTTGCGAGAAAGGCAGTCACACCTTGGCTAGCAAGTTTGTCTGCTAATTGCAGGACCTTCTCAGGATCCACTTGCATGAGATTAATGCCATAAGAACCGTGGATGTGCAGGTCGATCAAGCCTGGAACGCAGGTCTTTCCTCTGCATCCAATAAGAGTATCTTCACCTGAAGGTGTAATCTTTTCCCCGATGTCTTTGATCAGGTTGTTCCTGATTAATATGTTCGTGGGCTTTAACTCTTCTTCTGAGGCGATCTTTACATTCTGAAGGAGGTATCCCATATTGAACCTTAAATGAGACTCTGTGGACTATCTATATACAAATCAATTATCGATGAAGTCACCGTGCGAGTGACAGTCTGAATAACTTGTATTTTCCAACGAGCCCTTATCCCGGGTATCGGTCGAAAAATCGTATCCTAGGTCCGTATTTCATAAATAATTTTTCATTATGATCCATTGAGACATCGAGATTTGCACTGACAAATATTGGGGGCTGTATCCCCTTCTCGATAAGGATGGAGGCAACTTCACATACAATCACGTTCAAAATAACGGCATTCAATACGGTTGTACATGGTCCTGCTTTTATCTTTGAATCCTCGAGATCGATAAGCGCATCTCCGAGAGGACCAGCATTATCGATCACTAGATCAGCAATCTCATATAGCTTTTTACCACTAGGATCACGGGAAGGGACTTCGGTTGAATAGTCCATCGAGGTTATGGCCACCACTGTTAATCCGCGCTCCTTGGCTGAACGCGCAATTTCGATTGGCGTAGGGTTTCTTCCTGAGTTTGACAAGACGATGATTAGATCTCCTGGATCAGCGTCGTGGGTTTCAAAAAGGATCTTGCCGAATCCAACAAGTTTTTCAAGAGCGCTTCCCTTGAAGGGTCCCGTATATGGCATTTGATCGGGGTCTAAAATGGGGTTAACTGCTGCAAGTCCCCCTGCTCTACACCAGAACTCCTCTACCAGAATGTGAGTATGGCCTGAACCAAACGCGTGTATAAGTCCTCCCCGCTCGATCACATCTGCGATCATCTCAGATGCAGTACGAATAGAATCCCACTGATCATTCTCAATTCGCTTGATCCTTTTTTGGATCTCTTGAAAATATGTCTTTCCGGACATAGCAAGTCTCCTCTCTCAATCGAAGTTTCCCCTAACATAATGAGTAGAGGGGTTCAGCTGTGGCTATCCCCTCTACTCATTTGTGTCCTTTGCTCAGGAAGCTCAGGACTTGTGGTATCGAACTTATGGGGTAAAGCCGAACGGAAGTCCTATCAGTCTTAAGATGCCGGCGATCACGATTCCGTCAGGAACAAGGAACCCGATGTTAACCGCACCTAATGACGCCAGATCTCCGAAGAGTTGTACGTCATACGCCCATGCGCCTAATAGCCATCCTAGGAAACACCAAAGGAAGCCACCAAGGATTGCTCCTTTTACTCCACCGGTCGCATTCCCAAAGATAGCTCCCGACCCAGAAGCGAAGAAAGCCCCGATCATGTTGGGTAGAGGCACAGGCCAGCCGATGACGATAACCAGTCCAATCGCAGCTATTTGTGCGATTGTCCCGGTGATCAAGCCGATGAGCAGCGACGTTGGAGCGAATGAGTAGATTACAGGGCAGTCGAGTGCAGGCACAGCTCCAGGGACCACCTTATCCGCGATACCCTTGAAGGCCGGAACAAGGTCTGCAATGAACATGCGTACACCTTGAAGGAGTACAAGAACACCAGCTGTAAAGCCCATTGAGATCAAGAGGGCGAAGACGATATAGTTCTGCCCTCCGCTGAGGTTTTCCTCAACGTAGGCTGGCCCCGCAATAAGCACCGCTGGGATTGTAACTAGGAGCATGATGATGGACATTGAGACGGACATGTCACGGAAGAAATCAAAGCCTGAGGGCATTTTGATATCTTCTGCGCTCTGTTCCGGTTTGCCGACGAAGCGTGCCAAGTAGGCACCTATCACACACAGAAATGTCTGGCCGTGTCCAAAAGCTATCGTGTCGCCGCCTGTAATCTTACGCATGATGGGCTGCGCCCAAGCAGGAAACAGTGTTGTATATAGCCCTTGAGCGATGGTTCCGATGATCACGACCCAAAGCGACGGTAACCCCATAACATGCAAGGTAATGGCCCATACACCAGCGTGGATCCAAAGCATATGCCCGGTAAGGTAGATGTATTTCCAGGGTGTGATCCTGGCTAACAGGACATTCGCAAGGAAACCAAATGCTAGAATAAGAGCCGTTTCTCGACCAAGGACAGGGGCCACGGCTGCAACCACAGCTTCATCCTGCGGGAAAAATCCCTCCAGACCATAGGCTGCGAAAATCATATCGCTTACCGGTATGAGGGCAGTGATTAGGGCGCCAATCCCGACGATCATGATCAGGAAACCGAGGACTGTCTTCAATGTACCGACAAAGACATCCTTACCAGATTTCCCTTGAACGATGAGACCAACAAGAGCCACTAATCCCAGAACGATCGCAGGTGTCCCGAAGAACTCAACAACGATATTAAGTATAGTCTCCATCTTGCTTCCCTCCATTTGATAGTGATTAAATCCTTGAGTTGTTAACCGCTGAGCAAATTAATCCATAGATAATGCTCCTTTCTCGATTAGGACAGGTTTGATCCGTTCAGTGATATGTTCTTTGTCTATCAGGTTCTCCAATAAGACGACTGAAGCGTCTGTTTCTTTCAAAAAGCTCTCCATGTCTTTCGGCGCAACGATAATGTCGACTTGTCCACCTCCCTTGAAGGAACCAAGATCCCAGGGGATAATTTCAGCCTGAACATTGAGATCCTTTAAAATCTCCTCAAGAAACATCTTCAGCATCAAGCTGGTCCCAAAGCCCATCCCACACAATGTTACGATTCGCATTTGTGCCTCCAATAACGTTTAGCTTTGTTAAAGACTCTCTAAAGACCCTGAGGTCGGCTCTGATCCACTATTCAAGGAGCGGATCACAGAGACAAGCTCTTGATCATCAGATGCGGTCCGGATGCGTTCCACAGCAGCAGGGTCCATTAGCAACTTCGCCAATTGTTGAAGGGCGGTAATGTGAGCCTGTTTATCTACTGCACCAAAAGCAAGGACAATGTCAACCGGATCGTTATCCGGATGACCAAAAGGCACCGGCGTCGCCAAGGTGACCATGCCGAAAGTGGGCTCAATCACACCGTCCTCAGGGCGAGCGTGGAGCAATACAATTCCAGGCGCGATGACTGCGTAAGCTCCCATATCGCGAAACACTTGTTTCATGGCATCAATATAATGTTGTTCAACTGTGCCGGCGTCGACGAGCAATTTCCCCACCTGGTCTGCCGCTTCTTCCCAGGTTGAAACGCTTTGCCGAGCCTGAACTGTCAATTCAGTCAACAGGTCCAACAAGTTTGGATGGTTATCTGGTCCTTTCGCTTTCTCAGACATCCAAGATCACCACTGGGTCAAGGTTAGCCGGTTGATCTGGGTTAAGACCCTTGGCCAACGCCCGTTGCAATGCGAGCAGTTGAAGGAACGGCAGATAGAGTGGGGCGCGCCAACCTGAGGGCAGACCGCTGGCCAAGGTGACCACGTTATCTCCAGCTTGTTCAATCTGATTGTTTGGCGATTCGGCCAGGATGATAGTTCGGGCGCCTAAGTCCTGCATTTCGCGCATAACCGCCAGCTCATGATCCTGTGCCTGCTCACTAAGAAGGCCGATCACTAGGCTTTGGTCGTCGACCATAGATTTCGGTCCATGACGAAATTCAAGGAAGTGGTAGGCTTCGGAATAACTCAGTGAAATTTCCTTCATTTTAAGCATCGCTTCGCTGGCAACACCATATAGCGGACCGCTGCCGAGGAAGAAGAAGCGTTGTAGGAACGTATCCCGGCCAAGCTCAGAAGCGAGGGGGGCATATGTGTCGATGAGCTGCTTTGCAGCTATGGTCAAAGTGTCTTCGAAGCCTCTGGGTGGATCAGGTAGGAGCCACCAGGCAATTGCCAGCATCATGCTGGTGAAGGACCTAGTCTGAGCGATGCCTTCTTCCTGGGCATCTGGGGTGCTTATCGCCTTAGTGGTTAATGCAGTCAAGCGCCGGTCTGGGTAGCAGGTGATAGCCAGTGAGTCGCCATATCCACCGGCGTGGAAGGTCTCTACACTTCGCAGGGTTTCACTGGTCTCTGCTGAGCGTGAGATAGCCACCAGCAGAGTGTTGGTCCCTTTTTGGAGCCAGCTGGAAGGGAATAGCAGTAGATCGGAGGCTGGGGCTGCGCGGGCGATAACTCCATTGGTGGCTTCGGCCATGCGTGCAGCCCAAAGTGAGAGGTAATAGGTAGACCCGCATCCGGTAAAGAGCAGGCGTTGGTAGGATGTCGGATCCGGGATCTGGGTGGGGTCCATTTCGCTTAGCCGGTGAAGCGTTGCCTGCCATATATCAGGTTGACTGAATATTTCGGTGTGCGTATGTTTCCCGTTGGAGAGTTCGGTCACAATTGTGTGCCTCCGAGCGTTGACCCGGCTAAACCAGGATGACTTCGACGCCAAGCGATCGGATCTTAGCGATAAGCTGGTCAGGCGTCTGTTTATCGGTGACCAACAACGTCGCGTCGATGATAGGAGCTGTCCGGCTGGCGGCGACATGCCCGAATTTTGTGTGATCGGCAACAATGATCACTGTATCGCCAATCGCCATGATTGCCCGGTCAGTCATTAATTCTTGGTGGTGGTCGCTGGTGAGGCCATATTCTGGGTCGATCCCGCGCATACCCATGATCACCTTGTCCACCCGCAGGTCGTGCAGTGCGGCTTCGGCGATGTGCCCGATGAGTGATAGTTCGCTGATCCGTAAGAACCCGCCTACAACTATGACATTGATCTCAGGCGAAGTAGCCAAAGCGTTGGCTACGGTTAGGGCGTTGGTGACAACGGTCAGGTTACTGCGTTCGCGAAGAGCTTCAGCCACTGCCAGTGCCGTGGTTCCCGAGCCAATATAAATTGTTTCTCCTTCTTTGATCATGCTCGCCACGGCTTGACCGATGCGTCGCTTGGATACTGCTTGTTCTCTAATCCGGTCTAATATGGGCGGTTCGTTGAGCATCCTTCGTTGATTGGGGGTGATTGCTCCACCGTGGACTCGCATAATCAGACCACGGACGCTAAGCTCTTGTAGATCACGCCTTATGGTCATCTCACTCACACCGAATTCGTGTGAGAGATCGGAAACAGTTGCATGCCCATCCGCTTCAACCAATTGGTGAATGCGGCGGTGTCGTTCTTCCTTTAGCATTGATTATCAGATAAGCTTATGTATCGTCGGGTTAGCTTGAATTGACTTGATCGTTGGCTTGTTATATGCTAGAACAAATATGTTTGATTGTCAACTAATCAAACAATATCGAACACGTCCTTGGTCTTTTTTGTGCTGTTTTAGTGTTCCAAAACGATCAAAGGGCATGTACAAGCAAACATCTGCATGAGGTAGAACACCGAGAGGGCGGAGACGTTACTGATTGTTTACCCGAACAGATGCCAGAGGAGTATCTAATAGAGCATAATCTCCCACTTGTATGATCTAGGCGTATGAAATCTCGGCCTTCCAAGGTAAATAAACTACTGAATCATATCACTGGTCAGTTTATCAAGTCTCATAGTATCAGGAGGATATCAATGCTGGAAATTATTGTTGAGACTGTGGCAGATGCATTAGCTGCCGAGGCGGGGGGTGCAACCAGGCTAGACCTGAAAGCAGATTTTGTAGAAAAAGGATTGACTCCATCGGCCGGCATGGTGGAGCAGATTTGCTCCCGGGTCAACATTGAAGTCATGGTCATGGTCCGCCCACACACTCGAAGTTGGGTGCTTACGCCTGAAGATGTCGCTGTGATGTGCTCGGATATTCGCATTGGGCGCGAGTTAGGCGCGGCTAGTTTCCTGCTTGGTGCGTTGACTGATGACCATGAGCTGGATTTTCCCGCCATCGAGGCTTTCCGCAATGCCTCTGGGGATCTACCGCTTCACTTCCATATGGGTTGGGAATTGACTAAAGACACCCACGCGACGCTCAAACAGCTAATTTCTCTCGGTGTTAAAAGTGTACGAACGAGCGGCGGCAGAGGCCCAGGTGGACAGGCGGTGGAAAACATCCCCCAAATTCGTGCTCTCCAGGAATTGGCCGCGGGTAATATTGATTTGTTGTTGGCGGGAGGGGTGATCGCCGAGAATATTGGTCGCCTGGTGGCTGAGACCGGAGTGATGCAGGCACATTCCGGCACTGGCGCCCGGACCCCGCCTACTGTGCGGGGTGTGGTCGATCATGAGAAAGTTAGAGAACTACGTGAGGCACTGGATCAAGCTGTAGCCTTATATACAGCTTAATCCATCTGCGTGCTAACTCATTGGAAAGTGAACTTATGAAGACGATCAGCGAGCTTGTCCAAGCGATCATCCGAATGAGGGAAACCGACAAGAGGATGATGTCTTTGTTGGCGGTGTGTCCAAATTCGAAAGCGGTTCTTGAAGCCGCAGTCAATGCTGCGGCGAAAAATCGCTCCCCAATGCTCTTCGCGGCAACGCTCAACCAAGTAGATCGTGATGGCGGGTATACAGGTTGGACGCAGACCCAATTCGTTGCTGAGTTGAGATCCTATGCCGCCCAGATCGGCTGGGATGGACCGCTATACCCTTGTTTGGACCATGGGGGTCCATGGCTGAAAGATTTGCATCGGCTTGAAGAACTCACATTCGAAGCGACGATGAACGAGGTCAAGCAGAGCATAACCGCCAGTCTCGAAGCTGGTTATCAACTCTTACACATCGACCCTACTGTGGATCGAGATCTGCCTGGGAGCGAACCAGTTCCAGTCGAGACGGTTGTAGCCCGGACGATTGAATTGATAAGTTACGCTGAAGCCGAACGTGAACGTCTTGGACTACCACCGGTTGCTTATGAAGTTGGCACAGAGGAAGTACATGGCGGGCTAGCTGATCTCAAGCGACTTCATCAGTTCCTACAAGAACTGCACGAGGGTCTGAATGCGTGCGACATGGCTTATGTATGGCCATGCTTCGTCGTGGCTCAGGTCGGCACAGATTTGCACACCACTACCTTCGATACTCAGATTGCACGAAGTCTATATAAGACAGTGGCACCGTTAGGCTCGTTGGTAAAAGGTCATTACACCGATTGGGTCGATAACCCATATGATTATCCCAGCACAGGGATGGGAGGCGCAAATGTCGGTCCGGAGTTCACAGCTGAGGAGTACTTAGCCCTGAGTGATCTATGTGATAAGGAAGAAACCCTATGCCGGAATCGTATCGGTCTATCCTCCTCCAATCTCATGAATGTCTTGGAGCAGGTGGTTGTAGATTCTGGTCGTTGGATGAAGTGGCGTGTTCCCGAAGAAGACGGATTAGGTTTTTTCGAGCTTAGCCCTGAGCGTCGAGCCTGGTTGACACAGACAAGCGTCCGCTATATATGGACCCATCCCAAGGTGGTTACCTCGCGCAGCCATCTTTATGATAACCTGGCCCAGGAAATGCCTGATCCTCATGGATATATCGTCAATCGGATAGAAATCGCAATTGACAAGTATATAAAAGCGTTCAACTTGTTCGATTCTTTGACCATCTTTGAATCACAAATATGATCCTGAGTGTAGGTAAAAGTTGTTGTTTCGCCAAATTTATAGGAACTCGTAGTCACCTGTTTGGCTTCCACATCTAACCCGTCGGTTTAGATGGGCCATGTCTCCGAACATACTCCCTTACGGCGGCAGCTGAGTCTAGGTCGATAACATGAGCTGCCAATTGCTGTGCTTGCTCAAGCGACCAATTACGGATGATCGCCTTGGCGTGTGGGATAGAGGATGGAGCCATGCTGAACTCATCCAGTCCTAAGCCGATCAGGATGGGCACTGCGTCTGGGTCGCCAGCCAGTTCTCCGCAAAGTCCAACCCATATCCCTTGGTCATGTGCGGCATCCAGGATCCGCTTGATCTGACGTAAGATCGCCGGGTGGCAGGCATCGCCCAGATGGGCCACTTTTTCATTGGTCCGCTCTGCGGCCAATGTGTACTGGGTTAAATCGTTGGTTCCGATGCTGAAAAAGTCGACTTCGCGGGCGAAGAGATCGGCCAATACCGCCACCGAAGGAACCTCGACCATAATACCGACCTGGATCTGCTTTGCTATTGGATGGCCGGCGGTTTCTACTTCGTCACCCGCCTCCTCGAGCAAAGCTCTAGCCCTGCGCACCTCATCTAAGGTGGCGATCATAGGAAACATGATGCGCAAATCATGACCTGGGCTGGCTCGCCAGAGAGCCCGCAATTGAACCTTAAAAAAGTCTGGCTGATCGAGGCACATGCGAATCGCCCGCCAGCCGAGGAAGGGGTTTGCCTCATGTCCTAGATTGAGGTAGGGAAGTTCTTTGTCACCGCCTACATCTAGAGTGCGCACGACTACCGGACGGTCTTCCATAACATCCATGATCTGGTCATATGCCGCGAGTTGTTCCTCCTCGTTCGGCGCTGTGTTGCGATCGAGGTAAAGGAATTCAGTACGAAGCAGACCGATACCCTCGGCACCCTGTTCAAGGGACAAAGATGCTTCCTGGAGATTACCTATGTTGGCAACGATTTCGAATAGGTGACCGTCCTGAGTGATCGCTGGTTCGTGCGCGACCTTGCTCTCAGCTTCAGCTCGGACAGCTGCTTTTTGGTGGCGAGCTTTAAATTCTTGGCGCATTGCTTCGTCTGGATAAGCAATTACCTCCCCCCGCTCGCCGTCGACTAATAGCGGGGTTTCGTTTTTGAGGTTAAGGATTTCCACGCCCAGGCCGACTACTGCGGGAAGCTTGAGAGCTTTGGCCAGAATCGCGGTATGCGAGGTCGGCCCGCCCTCTGCAGTGATGAATCCAAGCACAAGCGACTTGTCTAATCGGATCGTGTCGGAGGGGGTTAGATAGCGGGCTAGAATGATAGAGGGGTTGGTGAGAGCGGTTAGGTCGCTTTCAACCACACCCAGAAGAATATGCAATACGCGGTGTCCGACATCGCGTATATCAGCTGCCCGGGCGCTGAAGTACTCATCTTCCAGCGCTTCCAATTTAGCTGCGTTATCCTCGATGGCTTCCATCCAAGCCGCTTCAGCATTCAAACGCTGTCGCTCGATCGACTCATGAACAGCCGTGATCAATGTGGGATCCTGAAGAAAAAGGGCATGTGCTTCGAAGATGGCTGCTTCTTCACCACCGACCTCTGTCTTGGCTTTAGAAAACAGATCAGTAATTTGTGCTCTAGCGGTTGACAACGCGTCGACTAACCGCTTCACCTCGCCATTGGTATCCATGACTTGGTGACTCGGCACGATTACTTCCTGCTTTAGATAAACGAAAACTGGCCCCATGGAAATTCCAGGGGAGGCGGGGATTCCTTTGTATGTAACATTTGTCTTCTTTGCCATTATTAACTCGCGTCCCTCAAATGTATTCGAGGTATAAGACGGGTTGAGAAATAAGACACCATCATAAGGCGGAATTAGTCCACATTGTTCCTTCTCCCGATCTACTGTGCCTGACCCATGCTTCTGATAATAGCATAATAACCCTAAGGAGGTAGGTTGCGAGCAGCCAAGCTCTTCCTTCAACGCAGCCGAAGGGCTCGGGATGCCAGGACATGTAGCAGAAGCTACGGAGAGTCGAACTCGAAGGATGCGGGTTTTATTATTCTCTGTCTTATGAGATAAACCTGTCTTCTGGTATGAGACAATGCACTTGAGCTAAGACGAACAGCCGCCGGCATAAAGCCGGCGGTCGTCTGTCGGGGCGGGCGGATTTGAACCGCCGACCCCCTGCACCCCATGCAGGTGCGCTAACCGGGCTGCGCTACGCCCCGATGTCTCTGGGGATTATAGTCTATCGCGAGTAGTGGGACAAGGAAATTGTTGTTACTGACTATTTAAATATCAAATAAAGCAGGAAAGGTTGCTCCTCTTATGCTCGTCGGGATCGCCCATTAACAAAGCTCAGGGCAGGCAGACCGCGACAAAATACTCAGAGGAGAAGCCGCCGGGTCACAGATCCGGCGGGAGCGGAGGGGTTCAGGGCCGGCGTTCTCCAGCTAACTTTTACCAAAATTCACCAGGATTCGCGCTGTGTGGCGAACCCCAGCTACGAAGTTGTCGATGACCAGATTCTCATTTGGAGCATGAACGCTTGATCCAGGATAGGCTACGCCGGCGGTAGCAACCGGAAGCTTCAAGAAGTGAATAAATGGGTGATTCGGTCCAGAGCCGCCGGACATCGGTTGGATCAATTGCGGAACACCATAGACCTCGCGCGCGGTCCCGACTACCATCTGGAGGAAGGGATCGTCTGGGTCAGTTCGGGCAGGCTGCTCCCCACCCATTAAAGTAATCTCGATATCGCCGAAACCCTCTTCATTCAGGTGATTCCTCAATTGAAGTACAACCTCCTCAGGGTCCTGATCGGGGACCAACCGAAAGTCGACCTTGGCACTGGCTCGCTCGGGGAGTACGGTTTTAGAACCGGGACCCTGGTAACCAGAGGTTAGCCCGCATATTGTGCATGTTGGGGTGAAAATGGTTTCACGCTTCAGTTCCAACCCGCCCTCGATTCCTTTAATGAAGCCCGGCAGCCCGTACCTCTCAAGGTAGTCATCGGTCGGGTCGGGCAATTGATCAAGTAAGGCTAGGTCTCTTTCGGTTGGAGGTTTAACTTTGTCGTAGAAGCCTGGAAGACGGATGTGTTCGTCAGGGGTTTTGAGGGTGCTAAGTGCCCAGGTCAGCCGCCACGCTGCGTTGGGGAAGATCGAGCCACCAAGCCCGGAATGCGCGTCACGGGTGGCGGTCTGTACGCTGAGTTCGACATAACAAATACCGCGTAACCCAGCGACCTGGATCGGCGTTCCTTGGTGGTCTACACCGCCGAATTCCCAGATACATGCGTCAGCTGCTAGAAGGTCGGTGTGGTCCTCAACGAAGGCTGATAAGTTGACGCTACCGGTCTCCTCTTCGCCCTCGATGATGAACTTTACGTTGCATGGTAACTCATCATCGACGGCCAATAGAGCGTCGATCGCGGCCAGCCGGCAAAGGATGTGTCCTTTATCGTCGCTGACCCCACGGGCGTACATCTTGCCTTCGCGAATCGTGGGCTCGAAGGGGGGAGTTTCCCATAGATCCAACGGTTCGGGTGGTTGGACATCGTAGTGGTTATAAAACAGAAGTGTACGATCCGACAGGCCTTTTCTTTCAGCGAACACAACTGGGAAACCTCCCGTGGGAAGGATTTGGGCTTCGAAACCACGGGCTTGCAGCATCTCCTTGACTAATTCGGCACAGGCCTCCATACCGATGCCTTGAGCCGAGATGCTGGGTTGGGCGCATAAGCGTCCCAATTCATCGAGGCTCTGTTCTGTCTTACCCTCTATCGCTTTATCCACGGCATTCAGGTCGGTCATCGGATCTCCTCGTCTATGCGGTGCCCAATTATAGCGCGTCTGTTGGTAGCACCCGTATACATCATAGTACTCTGCTTGTCTGCTGAAAGGAATTTCTCTCCATCGACTTCAAGCAAATTCCCGCAGAGATTGTCCCCATCCTAATAGTAGCCGAGGCGTATTTGTAAAAGAAGTAATGATGATGAATCTTTGTTAATGTGAAATCCATCTGAGTTATCTTTGCGGTTTCGCTTTTCTGAAAATTCGAATCTATAATCCCCATCCATGGAGGTGGGGTATGCGTGTGTATGACATTTCGGTGGGCATCACGCCCGAGATGCCGGTTTGGCCCGGGGACCCGCCGGTAACCCTTCGGCGAGTTGCAAGTATCTCTCAAGGCGCAAACTCCAATGTATCTCGACTGGAGTGTAGCGTGCACATCGGAACACACGTCGATGCGCCGGTTCATTTCATCGATGGCGCGGCAAGCGTTGAATCGCTATCTCTTCGTGTACTTACTGGCCGTGTGTATGTAGTCCATCTCCCACAAGCTACCGTGATAGACGAGGCGATGCTCGAGGGGGCGGGTATCCCCCCTCGGACACGCCGGATTTTATTCCGAACGTCAAACTCCCGCTATTGGGCTCTAGGTGAAAGCGATTTTCAAAAGGACTTTGTCGCGATCGACGCTAGCGGCGCAGCGTGGTTGGTGCGTAAGAAAGTCCAATTGGTCGGGGTCGATTACCTGTCGGTAGCGCCCTTCGGAGACACTCGTGAGCCACATCGTATCTTGCTGGAGAAAGGGGTGGTTATAGTCGAGGGCTTGGACCTGAGTGAAGTATCTCATGGGCGTTATACTCTGTATTGCCTTCCACTTAAGCTCGTTGGAAGCGATGGCGCGC
>JAUVOZ010000134.1 GCA_030598885.1 Anaerolineae bacterium
AAAACTGCTCGGAGTGACAACTACTTTATAATGTCATCCCGAACGAGCCCTTCGACTTTACTCAGGACAGGCTCCGCCGAGGGGCTCGGGACATGCTCCACGTAGTGAAGGGTTTTATTACGCAGCTACTCTACCTTGTCGCGCAAGTGACGCTCCAACTCCCTTAGATCAACCCGCGAAGTTAAATCAAGGCTGAGCGGAGTGACCGAAACCTGACGCTCCACCCGCATCGCATAAGCATCGGAATCCGGTTCAAATTTCGCCTCATCCATGGTGATCTGGTAATCAACTGGAGCTGACTCATCCAACTGCTTGCGCCGGGGAATGACCGGGATGTAATAGGGACGTCGCGACAACCGGGTAAGCCGCCAGGGAGTCTGCGGTGTGGCGTCGCACGGCACATCAACCTTGAGCACATCGACTTCTTTGAATGGTTCGGATTTCAGGAGCATTTCAGCAAACAAGGTTGTGAAATGAGCTGCTACCGAGAAGTCGATCTCCGTGGAGTAGGTTTCGAAATACTCCTGCGGCACCTCCAAAGAGACAGCCAGGGAGGGCACACCGTTCGCTGCACCCTGCAGCGCAGCACCGATGGTGCCCGAGACGGTGATACTTACTGTTAGATTCTCACCATAGTTGATACCGGCCACGACCAGATCGGGTCGACGCGGCATTAATTCAAGGATTCCATGCATGACCGCTTGTGCCGGCGATCCACCAACTGCGTAGACCTTCCAGAGTTTGCCCCTGATCTCGACTTCCTTCTCGTGCAGCTTGCCATCGGAATTCACCGGCATGGAACGACCGGCTCCCGAACTTTGTGCGCGTGGTGCAGCCACGGTTACGTACCCCAGCGTCGAGAGCGCTTCGGCGGCAGCCCACAGACCTGGAGAACGAATACCATCGTCGTTGCTGAGCAAGATGAGAGGCCGATCTTTGTCTGACATTTCCTTTTCTCCGGCAGGGATGATACCAGGCGCCAAACAAGCAGTCAATTATTCGGCGGAGCTGCCCTCTCCCCTCGCCTCAGCGGTCAACTGCTCAAAGAAGGCCGTCAAAGCGTGATGGCGCGCTTCGGACAAGCGGCGTGCTGGTTCGGTATGCAACCGGTCGCGCACATACCGCAATTTGAATAGATATTCGTGATAGGCGCTATGAGGCTCATCCGGCTCAGTCTGCCCACTCTCCAGAAAACGCGCCGATGGCTCAGCGAAAATTGGCTGCCTGGCCTGGATAGCGTAGCCAATGGTGCGCGCCACACCGAAGGCACCATTGACATCAAGCTTATCGGCATCGAAGAGGATCTGAGCCTCCAAGGTGATCGGCGTCTCCTGGCCACGGAAACGGTGGGCTCGGATACAGTGCAGCACAGCCTCGATATTTTCCGGCTCCCAACCCTCAGCAATCAGCACCTCCTGGGCGAACCCAGCGGAAGCCCGCTCGTGTGTCACCCGGTTATCCCCCTCACCAGGGTGAGCACCCGAAGCGTCGTGTAGCAGCACTGCCGCGCGTAAAATTTCCATATCGGCACCCAATTCTCGACCCAGGCTCTCGGCCAAGCGCAGTACCCGCAGCACATGGTCGAAACCATGCACCGGGTCATTCTCCTGATACCAGCCGCGCGCCTCTTCTACTGTCGGCATCTTTTCTACCTTTCTCCTATTTCACATCTGCTGCCTGACAAATCAAACCATTATCAGTCTAATCTTTCATTTTCGTCACTCGAATCGAATGCTCCACCGACCTCCAAAGTTTACACAACAACGCCAAAGGTCCCCTCGGAGAACAAACACTCAAGTCAGCCCACAAGACCAAGCCAGCTTCAGGCCGGGTTCGGATCAGGCCACCCATAAAACCATCATCGTGCAAAATATTCGGTCGTCGAAGGAGTATATCCTTAGCATTGTGGTCGTCAAGCGAACTGGCGGAGTTTGAAATCCCCTGTCATTCCACTCAAGCGCGAAGATGGGGAGATCAACGACTCAATATCACATTAACCCTGATGGAATTCCGACGAACTCTGTCCTACTCCTGGATTGACGCTTCATGTGCCTAGTGATAGAATTCACCAGTTTTATTGGAGGCCTTATTCGTGGCAAAGCGAACGACCGGCGTAGTGCGCTGCTATGACGGTTCAAAAGGGTATGGTTACATAGACGCCGAGGATGGGGAAGATGTCTTTGTGCATTATAGCGCCATCACTGGTGAGATGTTACCCCTATTACTAGAAGGGGAGCAAGTGGCATTCTTCCTCGAGTACACCGCTGATCGTGGCCCTCAAGCTACCGACGTCACCCGTTTAAATTGAGTAACAGCCTCGACCCGGCACGTTCCACGCCCCGCCCGGCGTCTCGCCCGACGGGGCTTTGACACATTAGGACAAAGTCTTCAAAAACAAATCTGATTAAGAAAGAAGAACAATGGCAAGAAAGAGTATAAGATTGGTTCCCCTGGGAGGTTTGGGGGAAGTTGGTAAAAACATGATGACCGTCGAGTATGGCGCGAACATACTGATTATCGACACCGGCATCATGTTCCCCGAGAATGACATGCTAGGAATCGACTACATCATTCCCGATTTTAGTTATCTGTCGGACAAGCGCGACAGGGTACGAGGCATCGTTGTCACCCACGGCCATGAAGATCATACCGGCGCGATCCGACACGTTCTGGAGGAAATCCAGGCGCCTATCTATGCCACCCCCCTAACTCGGGGCCTCCTGGAGGTCAAACTCAAACGGGGTGGCAAATTGAAGGAAGCTGACCTGAAAACCATTCAGGCTGGCGATCAAGTGCAGGTTGGACCTTTCGGCATCGAGTTCTTCCATGTTTGCCATTCCATCCCCGACGGAGTCGGATTGGGGATCACCACACCTGCCGGACTGATTGTTCACTCGGGTGACTATAAGTTTGATCACACCCCGGTCGACGGTTGGCCTACCGATTTCGGTAAGCTGGCCGAATTCGGCGCCCGAGGGATATTAGCACTGTTGGCTGACTCGACCAACGCCGACGAACCTGGCTGGACTCCTTCCGAAGCGGTTATCGACCCCGCCTTCGACCAGGTCTTCCGCGAAGCCCAAGGCCGCATCTTGATTGGTTCTTTCGCATCTCTCATCTCGCGCATGCAACAAGCGGCCAACGCTTCCATCCGCCACGATCGGGTCATGGCCTTTGTCGGCACAAGCATGGTCGAAAACGCTAAGATAGCCCGCAAGCTGGGTTATCTGAAGGTGCCGCGGCGCTTGATTGTGTCTCTTGACCAAGCACTGGAGATGACGCCATCAAAGGTGGTATTGATGTGTACCGGCACACAGGGTGAGCCGTCCTCGATCTTGGGTCGGCTTTCCACTGATAGCAACCGCCGATTCGGTATCCAACCCGGTGACACAGTCGTGCTCTCGTCACATCCCATTCCAGGCAATGAAGAAATGATTCATCGCACAATTAACCGTTTATTCCAGCAAGGCGCCGAGGTGATCTACGACGCAATTGCCCCAGTACATGTCTCTGGTCATGCGAGCCAGGAGGAGATGAAAATGCTACTCCAGCTCACCAAGCCGGAATTTTTTATCCCCATCCACGGCGAATTACGCCACTTAAAACAGCATGCGGCGTTGGCGCGTGAGATCGGCATCCCTTCCAACCATATTGCTGTGGTTGAGAACGGTACGGTGGTCGAATTCCTCGACGGGAAGATGAAGATTGGCGAACGAGTTCCCGGAGGTTATGTTTTCGTAGACGGCAGTGGTGTTGGGGACATCGGTCCCATGGTAATGCGCGAGCGCGAAGCACTGGCTCGGGACGGCTTCGTAATTGTACACCTATCTCTGGACTGCCAAACCGGCACTCTCCAAGGGGATCCCGAGATCGTCTCCAAAGGCTTTGTTTTTATTCGCGATGCAGATGAGCTTTTTGAACATGCCAGAACCCTCATCCGTGATCTCACTTCCGACGAGGGTTGCGTCAACCTGAAGAAACGCATCGAGAAAGAACTCGCCGATTACTTCTACACAGAGACCAAACGACGCCCGATGATCTTCGTCTTCACTTCCGAAAGTCGTTGAGTCCCCGACCAACCATGGCTACAAATAGTTCTATCAACTCGAGTCAGGAAGTGAATGAAGGTTTCCTTTCACTAACCCTTCAGTTGAGTGTACCCCTTCGTCAAGCTCCCCTCGACGGAGCCGAAGGTCCCAAGCTGAGGCGCGGGGCTCAGCACCTAGGAGACAATGGCCCATTCCTGCTCAAAGTTCGACCCTAAAATCCCAGGTTATTGCCGATATATTGCGTTAGAACCAACAGTTGGTATAACGCCTTCGGTCATGACCCCACGCTATCGTCTGCTGATCAGTATCCTGGTCGGCACCCTGTGGCTGATGGGTTGTAGCGGTTCAGCCGAACCTACACCCGGTTTGTCACCCGCTGCCTCCAGCGCCACTCCATCCCCCCCGACTCCCTCTCCTGAGCCGATGGCTGCCTTTGTGAACGGCGAACCGATCCGGCTGACAGACTTTGAGGACGAGTTATCCCGTTTCGAAGCATCACAGGTGGCTTCTGGTACCGATCTTGCAACTCTGGGAGACTACAAAAGCCGGATTCTCCAAGCCTTGATCGACCGTCGCTTGCTCGCTCAGGGCGCACGAGTGCTAGGCGCTGAGGTGAACGATGCCTCTATCAATCAGGAATTGGAGCAATTGGCCACCGAACTGGGGGGAAACGAGGTAGTCGGCACCTGGCTGGCTGAAAAAGGATATACGCTGGATGGTTTTAAGGCTGCTCTTGCGGAGGAGATGTTGGCAGCACAGATGGTTGAGTGGATCATAGGTGAAATCGCCGAGTCGGCGGAACAGGTACACGCCCGGCATATCCTGGTGGCCACCCAGGATGAGGCGGAGGCATTACGCGATCAACTGATCGCCGGAGCCGACTTCATCGAATTAGCGCGTCTTTACTCCCTAGACCCCAGTACACGACCGGCAGGCGGTGACTTGGGCTGGTTCCCCCAAGGGTACTTGCTGATAGCGGAAGTTGAAGCGGTAGCTTTCTCTCTCCAACCCGGTGATGTGAGCGATGTCGTGAAAAGTAATTTAGGATATCATATTGTGCAGACGATCGACCGAGAGGAACAGCCGCTTTCGCCGGACGCTTTACTACAGGTACGTGAGCAGGCAGTGGTAAATTGGTTGAGCACTCAGCGCGAGACGGTCGAGGTCCAGATTCTCAACGTGCCTTAAATGATGGATCAGGAGGCGAACACTATGGACGAACAATTAGAGAGGCGTCCCAGCATGAGCGCTAAACGACTGAGCCGGCTAATTCTGAACCTGCTCACGCTCTTGATACTGCTGGCTACACTGATTGTGGGCATTGAGTTCTTTATCACATTCATTAATCCCTACCGGGGATTAAACCCATATCCACCACCGACCATGCCACCGACCCTCGGAGCCCCAACACCGACCAACACCCCGGCAGTGAGCTTGCCTACAGCCTGGACACCCACAACGACAAGTACTTCACCTGTCACCGAGACCCCGACTCCCACGCTGACCCCCACAGGAACGCCTCAACCCGATGCAACCGAGACGCCTGTCGCCGCAGAGATGCCATTCGCATTACAAATCGGCAGCCCAGCGCGAATTCAGAACTTCATCGACATCGATGCAGGTTGTGATTGGATGGGCGTTGGTGGG
>JAUVOZ010000063.1 GCA_030598885.1 Anaerolineae bacterium
AAAAGATGGTTGGTGTAAAAGGAGAATAATATGAGAAAAATATGGCGTGTTTTAATCGGCTTGCTGGTGATCATGACGTTGGTGGGGTGTGGGACCACAAACAGCGATACATTAAGTGATGGGCAGGTCTCGGCTGAAACATCACAAGAGGTCCGTCTACGAGACGATTACGCTGATGCCCTCTCTATCCAGGGTCAACTGGCTTCGGGCACGTTGCTGCTCGAGGAGACGGAATTGGTGGTCGACGAAGCTTTGGCAGCAGAATTATTGCCTTTATGGCGAGCCGTGCGGAGCCTGATCAACAGCGATACGGCTGCGGCGCTGGAGATCGAAGCCGTTTATAACCAAATCCAGGACACTATGACCCCTGATCAGATTTCTGCAATTGCGAAGATGAAACTAACCGAAGAGACCCTGGCGACTATGTTGGAAGAGAGTGAGTTATTCTTTGGTCAGAGCAACTTCGCTGGAGGTCGTGGTGAAGGTGCTGGTAGTGGTGAGGGGTTTATCCCGCCTGAAGGGGGTCTCAGGCCAGGTGGCGGCTTTCCGGGGGGTGGATTAGGACAAGGTCAAGGGGGTGGCTTCCCAGAAGGTCTGGACCCTGAAGCCATGGCCACTCGCCAAGCACAGTTTGCCGAAGGCGACCTTGGGAGCTTCATGGATCGGGCGTTGATAACCGCGGTGATCCGCACATTAGAAATGAAGACAGGTGAAGTCTCCGAAGATCAACCCGCTCGCAATTTGAATGTAGTGAACAGCGTGATAGCTGAAGCGACCGGCTTAAACCCCGAAGAAATCCGGTCGATGACTGCCGATGGTGTTACCTTGGCGGAGATCGTTGAAACCAGCGGCAGCGATCTAGATGAGGTCCGTAGTTCGCTGATCGAAGCATTGCGCGAGCTACCGAACGCGACGGACTGGGATCTCGAACAACTGGCCTCCGAGTGGTTAGGTATGGACGAGTGATAGGAGAAGCTAAATCACGCATGAAAATAATCGACAGATAGGTTATTAATGATCCAACAAATTCATCATTTCGTCTTAATAATTCCCTCACATTTATCATGTATTCTATTAGGAGAGACGGCAACCTATTGGTGGCTACATTGATTAGGGGAATTCCAGTGAAATTAGAATGTTATTTACACTAGATTGATGGGACGGGCGAGCTATGGCAAATACAATTATGGTCGTCGATGATGAAAAACGACTGGTCTCTTTGCTCGAAGCCTACCTAAGCCAGGAGGGGTTTCACGTGATAAAAGCCTCCGATGGTCGTGAGGCACTCTTTATGGCAAGGCAGGAGAAACCCGACCTCATTGTTCTCGACATTATGATGCCTGAAATGGACGGGTATGAGTTCATGCGGTTGCATCGTAAGGAACGAAATACACCTATCATCCTACTCACCGCCAGGGTCGACAAGGACGATAAAGTAATCGGGTTGGAGCTGGGCGCAGACGACTACGTAACAAAACCTTTCAGGCCACGCGAACTTTTAGCTCGCATTCGAGCTGTCCTCCGGCGCAGAGGAGAGACTGAACCTACCGCAGAAGTGCTGCGCAGCTCGGATATCACCCTTGACCGGGAGAGCCATACGGTCAAAGTAGGAGATGAGTATGTAGACCTGACGCCTTCCGAGTTCGACTTACTGGCCACCCTTTTATCAGCACCAGGACGGGCTTTCTCTCGCCTCGATCTGCTTGACCGCATACAAGGCACGGCTTACGAAGGTTACAAACGGACGGTAGATGTACACATCAAGAACCTACGAGCGAAGATCGAGTCTGACCCTCGTTCCCCACGCTACATCGAGACTGTCTATGGTGTCGGATATCGATTTACTCGGGAATAAGAAAAAATGCGTTCCATTGGAGTGAAATTAATCCTCGCCTTTCTAGCCGTCGGTCTGACCGGCGTTGGTGTGATCGCGCTTCTAGCCGGCCGTGCCACAGAGACCGAATTCAGGCAATTCATCTTCGATCAATACCAAGACGCATTTGTCGATCAGTTGGCTGATTACTATGGCACTCATATGGGCTGGGAGGGCGTGGAAGATATGTTCCCCTTTCCTGAGTGGATGCCGCTTCAAAGAAAACGGCTTGGCCCTAAACCAGGCGGTATCGTAACGCTAACCGACGATGGCGGAGCCGTACTCATAGCTGGTCATGGCTACCAAGTTGGAGAAGAGATCCCTGGCGATAAGTTGGAAACCGGCGCACCAATCCGGGTAGATGAGCAAGTTGTGGGTTGGGTTATCACCCATCGCGAAGAGTTTAGGGAGAGTGCAGCTGAAGCAGCCTTCCTTGATCGAATCCGAACGACGCTTACCATCGGAGCGATCGGTGCAATAGCTGTGTCTCTCCTCTTAGGAATTTTATTGACCCGAGCACTTACCCGTCCGATCAGTGAATTGACCACAGCAACTCGCGCTGTCGCCGAGGGTAACTATGAACAGAGGGTTCCTGTGCGGTCACGGGATGAATTAGGCGAACTGGCAACGTCCTTTAACCTGATGAGCATCGAATTGGCTCGCTCGATTAACTTACGCCGCCAGATGACCGCGGATATCGCCCATGAACTACGGACGCCGATCAGTGTAATCCTTGGTCATGTTGATGCCATGGACGATGGAGTAATGCCCGCCTCCTCGGATACGTTCGACATCATCCGAGAGGAAGCTAGCAGGCTTGGGCGCCTGGTCGAAGATCTAGGAACACTCTCACTGGCGGATGCCGGTGAATTGGCCCTCGTTCGTCGTTTGGTAAACATAAAAACACTGCTGAACAAGGTTTCTATGGCTCATCTTCCTCTTGCCCACGAAAAGCACATCTCACTACAAGTGGAGATCACCCCAGACCTTCCAGATATAAATGTTGACCGCGATCGCATGGCTCAGGTGCTGGACAACCTATTGAGTAATGCCTTCCGGTATACACCCAAGGGTGGACGAATCACGCTTTGCGCGGAACGTGCCTCCGACGGCGTCGAGATACGAGTTCAGGACACCGGACCAGGGATTGACCCTGAGGAATTACCTCACGTCTTTGATCGTTTTTATCGAACGGATAAATCTCGCCATCGGATTAGTGGGGGTTCTGGGCTAGGATTATCTATTGCCAAATCTATCGTTGAAATGCACGATGGACAAATCTGGGTAGAAAGTAAGCTCGGAGAGGGCTCCACGTTCGTGATCAGACTACCAACTTCAAGCATGGATTTATAACCCAAGCCATATGTTTAGAAACACACGATTATAAAAAAAGATTACAGAATTTTCAGGGCTTACACATCCCTTCATCTGCTTGGCAGAAGATAAAAGCCGTTAATTATCAAAGTGTTTCACTCTCAAGGCACAATGGGATGCATTCTCTAGCGCTCCACGCCTAGGTAGTCGAGGGCGTATTGAGCGTCGAAATAATTGGGATTGACCTCCAACGCCGCGCGAAAATCCTCGATCGCCCCCGCCCGGTCGCCTAACCGGTAGCGTGCCCAACCGCGCCAGAGCATCGACTCCTCGGCTTTATTTGTGCGCTGGAGAGTGGCATCCGCCAGGTCAATCACATCCTGAAACCGACCCTGGTTGAAGTAAGCGATGTACGGTCCGAACTGATAGCGGGTAAAGCGCCAGGGAAGACCGATCGTCAGGGCGTTGTCGTAGGCTTGAGCCGCCTCGCCATAGCGTTCGAAGTAAAGCAGGTTGGTTCCGAGGTTGAACCAGGCGAAGGCATCTTCGGGGTCATCCTCGACCGTCGCCCTCACCGCTTCCAAAGTACGATGCCGGTTGACATCTGGATCTACATCGGAGCCCAACAGAGTTTCGATCACCGACCCATCCTGAGATGGGTAAAGGTAAATGTAGACATGATTAAATGCTCTCCAGCCTTCATTCAGAACAACGTAGGGCACAGCTTCGTCTGGACCTTTGAAGGAATCTTGGGCGATGAAAACCTGTGAGGCGTCGTCGTAGCCAGTGAGCAAGAGATAGTGCCCGGCCCAACCCGCATCCGAGCCCTCGCCTTCGATGATGTAGCCCTTCTCGACGATCACCGGGTAACCAGCCGCCAAGAAACGCTTAAGCGTCTCCAGCGTGCCACCCACCCGAAAATCAGCGCTCAACCAACCTGCCCTTGTTCGGACATAATAAATTAACTCCTCAACATTGACGTTTCTGTCCCCCCGATCGGGTTTAAGTAGGTCTGAGATATCGAACTGATCACCGGACCACCCGTAGAAACGTAGTCCTAGCGCCAGCGTTACCGGACCACAGTTGTTCCAATCCTGCTTCTCCCATTCGGGGGATGGTAGGCTCACCGACACCGGCAACGGAGTGGGAGTTGGCATGGACGTTGGACTCAAGGCGGGCTCCTCGACGGCTTCCGCAGTGCTCGGCTGCCAAACAAAGGTGCCCACAGCCAACTCGGCGCCTGCAGGGATCGGAAGTGTAGTATCCGAATGCAGCCACCCTCGCACGACTCCCGCGGCAGCATCTATACGCCACTCAAGATGGTACTTCACCGGTGGAAGTTGATAGATACCCCAAAGTACGAGTGCCGCCAATGCGGCACCGAGGGAAAACCAAGCAAAGCGAGATCGCATGAAGCGATTATAACAGCTAGAATATTAACCGCGCACAATCCCTACCGGTAGGGTTTGCGGACCACGTAACGAGGGTAACCCACAGCAATGGAACTTGAAGATGGCAAGAGTCGGAGGTAAGCTAGGGCTATGATCCAGATCACACATGCGATCGAAATTAACGAGCGCGAAATTCAACTCGAATTCATCCGCGCCTCGGGTCCCGGCGGTCAGAAGGTGAACAAAGTCGCCACAGCCGTGCAGCTTCGATTCGACGCGGCGAATTCACCATCCCTCCCCGACGAGGTTCGACGACGTCTGATACGTCTTGCCGGCAAGCGCATGACCGAAGATGGTGTGTTGGTGATTCATGCCAGGCGGTTCCGTTCCCAGGACCGTAACCGTCGGGATGCTATCGATCGTCTCATCGCATTAATCCGTAAGGCATCCATCCAGCCCAAACCACGCCTCAAGACAAAGCCGTCCAAGGCGTCGAAAGAGCGCCGGCTTGAGGCAAAGCGCCGCCGAAGTAGGACCAAACATAAAAGACAGTACGATCCACCACTCGACGAGTAGTGCCCCGAGGTAACGATCGTGCTGGGCGCTCATGTTAAGCTCAGCTTCGGTACAGCGGCATTCATGTTCCACACGATCCAACTCCTCCATTGACGGGTCTCACCACCCCCAGTATCCTTATCAGTCGATGAGTATAAATATGGAATACGAAACCGCGCTGCTTATTATCCCCCCACAGAATGTGCAAACTTTCGCCTATCCACTGCGCGAGCTATATGATAGCGAATGGTTCATCCGGGTACCGGCACACATCACTCTGCTCTATCCATTTGTGCCGACCGATCAAATCGATGCCGCCGTTACCCGTTTAACGCCGATCTGCTCCTCCTTTCCCCCATTTGACCTCATCCTCGACCGTTACGGTCGCTTCGAAGATACTTTATTCCTCCAACCATCCGACCCCGAAAAGCTTAGGGAACTTCATCAACGGTTAACGACCGCCTTCCCCGATTACCCTGTTTACCAAGGTGATCATGGTCAGGAACTCCACCCACATGTAACGCTGGCACGTTTCGATGACCCTAAGGAGGCGGAGGATATTGAAATACCGCCGGCGCCATGCTTCAACTTCGAAGTCAAGCAACTGCATATCTACCTTGGATCTCAGGACGACCAAACACCATACATTCCAAGAGTGATTATCCCACTGGGACAACAGATGAAATCGGACTAAACCGATATATGAGGGCATGCGAATCGCAGTTTCTATTACCCAATCCCATGTGACATCCTCTCAAAGTCAGCGAGATCACACTATATGAATCCACTCGTCGAAGTCGTCAAAAGCTTCTTCATCCCGGGCTCGATCACCTTCCTGATGTTTGGCCTGATTGTCGGGGTAACGCTGCTTTATTTCCGGGACGCGGTAGCCAAATGGGGTAAGCGTTGGCTCACGTTGTTGGCTGTGCTGTACTGGACTATGAGCACGCCGTTGTGCTCAAACACACTGGAGGCCATCCTCAGCCACGGGTACGAAACCCAGGCTAGTCCGGTTGAGGTGGAGGGGATAGAGGCGATTGTCGTTCTTGGCGGCGGCAGTTCCACCCTGCGATCAGACGGGCAGGAGATGGATGCGCTGAGCAACCCTGGTATATTGCGCGTGTGGGAAGGAGCACGCCTGTATGAAAACTTGGACCAACCATGGGTTATCGTATCCGGGGGGATGAACGAACGTGCCGGAGCATTAACCCCGGAAAGTATACCCATGAGAGCTGTGTTGATAGACATAGGTGTGCCGGCAGATCGAATTTTGCTCGAGTCCTCCTCGCGCAACACCTTCGAACAGGCGGTAAACCTTCACTCGCTGCTTGATACCCGCGGGATTGAACGCTTCGCCCTGGTGACCTCACCAACCCACATGCGGCGCGCCATGGCGACCTTCATCGGTCAGGGATTGAATCCCATACCCTCCTCCTCGTCGCAACACTCCGATGGTTTCCTGGCTGATCGCTGGGTGTTCCTGCCCGACAAAAATGCCCTGGAAGCGAGCCGATTGGCGATGCGGGAGGGCATGGCTTTGGTCTACTACGCGCTTCGCGGTTGGTTCTCCCCTCCTTGAGCGTTCCTCAATCCTTATGATTAGAGGTGGCTATAAGGAAAGTAAAGTTCGATGGGGAGACAATATCATAATCAAACGTCGCTCCTCCATCACGCGAAGGTCAATAGAACAGAATTTTTCGTAACCGATCTTTGAATGCACTAAAAAACTGCCCTCTTCTCGCGGTTGACCTTTTTTCAGTGGAGTAATCTTTGTGATTATCAGTAAGTATTTATCTTGCATATATTATCGCGGTACCCTATTGCATATTTCCATAATGATAGTAGAATGTTTACGACGGATTCATCCGTCTATTGATTTACAGCCCGCCTGACGCCGCAAGGCCTCGGGCGGGTTATTTTTGGAGGGCTCTATGCCTACTGAACCTGCAATAAAGCGAACGATTGCCTTCTTTGATGGTCAGAACCTTTTCCATGCTGTCAAGGTGGCCTTTGGCTACACCTATCCTAACTTTGACGCGTTGAAGCTGCCGCAAACCATCTGTCAGCAGCAGGGGTGGAATCTGATCAAGGTCTGTTTCTATACTGGCGTCCCTGACCTGCAGGACAATCCTAAGGGGCATTACTTCTGGAGGAATAAATTAGCAGCGATGGGGCGGCAAGGGATAAAGGTCTATTCCAGGTCCCTGGTCTACCGCAACCAGACGATAAAGCTCCCTGATGACACTGAGCATACCTTCCTTGTAGCCTCGGAGAAAGGTATAGATATTCGGCTCGCATTGGATATCATCCGAATGGGATTGGATGGTGAGTATGATGTCGCTCTGGTTTTTAGCCAAGACCAAGACCTTTCCGAGGTGGCAGATGAGATTCGAGACATTACCAAAGTCCAGGGACGGTGGATCAAGATTGCATCTTCTTTTCCCATAAGCCCTACATACCGTAATCGTCGAGGAATTGACAAGACCGATTGGATACCGATTGATCGACCGACCTACGATGCCTGCACAGATCCTCGGGATTACCGTCCGAAGCGGAAAACCTAAGTTTGTCTGTTCCGACGGTTGCTGGCAGTTGAGCATGATCCTCTGGGTCTGGCACCCAAATCGTCGCACTACTTGTCACCGCTGAACTTGGCTTTAGACAACCAGTCCAGCTCTTCAGTTCACTTTATAAACTGAGAACAAAAGATAAGGATGATTTAAAGAAGTTAAAGACTCTTCTTAAACAGATCGATGGCGTCAGTAAGAAAAGGAATGAGATGATTCATTCTGGGTTGAAGGGCTTACAGTAGAGAATGCGAAGAGATTCAGATTGGAAGCAAAAAGAAAGAAAGGATTTCGCCAGGATTTCAATACAACTAGTGTTAATGAATTAGAAGCAATAGCTGTGTTTATTTCAAGAGTTGCTTATGAAGTATTGGAGTGCGAGTATCGGGTATCAAGTTGGCCGTTTGCTGTCAACATCTAGTAACCGGATTCTTGATGGTCTTATTAGATGATTGTTGCATCATTGTTAGATTGTTCGGAGGACACTATGGAATGCCAGAAATGCAATAAGGAAAAGAAGACCGGCTCTTATTACGAGTTCCACTATGGAAATACTTCGATGTCTGACATGGGACCAGTACCTTGGTCTCCCACCGGCAGAAGATATAAGGTCACTACTACCATTGAAGGCTCGAGACGCTCGTGGATTTGCCGAACGTGCGTGATCAAAGGGACCATAATGCCCATTGCCCTCGGTACATTGCTTTGTGCATTGTTGCCGGCTACCATGGCACTAAGATTGATATATGCAGGGGAGATATCAGATCCGATTGCTTCCTTGGTGGGTGTGTTTCTGTTTATATGTTTGTATCTTGGTGTTTATCAGATCGGAATGGGCATTGGTGAAATTGGCGTAAGCGGTGAAAATCGGGCAATTGAGGCTAATTCCTCCGAGTTACGTGAAGCCGGAGTATGATAAGTTTCTTAACCATAGAGATTATAAGAAATTCAGGAAGAAGTCCATGGGGTTGTAATTTGCATTTCATACACTGCGCTGATATGAGTACATTTTCAATCTTCCTCTCAAGCAAGAACGGAAAATCACTCGAGTAATTGAGGGAACGAGTTCGAGGACAGGATCCGGAGGGAATTCTCAATAATAGGTATGATAGACTTACCAGACCATCTTCCAGCATAATGCCTGTGCTGGCTAACCAGAGACAACCTCCGGATGCCCGATCTGAAACCCTGGAAAACCCTCCGCACCAAGTTGCTTCTCGATCGAGTCCCCTGGCTGCGCGTATACAGTGATAAAGTTGAACTTCCCGACGGGCGAGTGGTGGACGACTACCTGCGCCTGGAGCAACCCGACTTCGTCATGATCGTTCCCGTCCGATCTGGGCGCGAGATAGGACTGATTCGCGGTTACAAACACGGCGTCGGCGCAGTGGACATGCAACCACCGGCTGGCTATGTCGAGAAGGACGAGGACGTCCTCATCACGGCACAGCGCGAACTGCTCGAGGAGACCGGCTGCCAAGCCGAGGTATGGTTTGAACTGGGATCGTACGTGATCAGCGGAAACCGAGGTACAGGCAGGGCTCACTTGTACCTGGCCACTGGCTGCCGACAGGTCGTCGAGCCAGACCCAGGGGATTTGGAGGAGCAGGAGGTGATTTGGCTATCTTTGGAGGAGGTGCAACAGCGTTGGACCGACGGTAAGTTCAGCCAAATGGCCACCGTTGCCGCTCTTGGCCTGGCGATCAACCGTCTGGGGATGGAGGACATTGACCCCTCATGAATCGTGACCTGAAGAAGGCTGCCCTGCGTGGAGAGCCCTCCTACGTCTGGCGGGCCGGTCAGGAACGTCGCCTGCGAATGATTCAACAAGCTGCAGGACCCTGCACGAGCGGTTGGGTGCTGGATAACGGCTGTGGAGTAGGCGCGTATCTCGAGCACCTGGCACAGGATGCGACGCTCGCCTTCGGTTTGGAATACGACATGGAACGGGCGGTCAAAGCAGGACGCCAATTACAAGTGGCGTGCGCTGCGGGGGAGAATTTGCCGTACTCCTCCGATACTTTTGATCTGGTGCTCTCTCACGAAGTACTCGAGCATGTGGGTGACGACCGTGCAGCTATACAGGAGATAGTACGTGTGCTGCGCCGGCCCGACCCCGCTACAGGTCAGCCAGGCGGACGATTGGTGCTCTTCGTCCCCAATCGCGGCTACCCCTTTGAGACTCACGGCATCTATTGGCGGGACCGCTATTACTTCGGAAACATCCCTATGGTCAACTACTTGCCACGCGGGCTTAGAAACCGGTTGGCGCCCCACGTACGGGCATACTTACCACGCGACCTTAAACGCCTCCTGGATGGGCTGCCAGTGCGGGTCATACAACGTACAGTGGTTTTTGGTGCCTACGATAATATCATCGCCCGCTGGTCGACCTTCGGTCGCTCCCTACGAGCGATCCTGCACTTCCTCGAACGCACCCCTCTGCGCGCCTTTGGACTATCTCACCTCTGGGTTGTGGAGAGGATATAAACACCTCCCCGCGTGCTCATAGCACGCGGGGAGGTTAAGCCATAGCCACTGTAAACAGAACCTTCCCTTAGATTACCTCAGGAATTGGTTT
>JAUVOZ010000048.1 GCA_030598885.1 Anaerolineae bacterium
CGAAGTAAAGATCAAGACGCATCGCGTATCAGATAGGTCGAGGTGATCGGGACGACCTTTGCCAGCATCCCTTGTGCAGGGCAGTACTTCGTTTCTGAAAGTTCGATAGCCCGTTTTAGGGCCTTCTCATTTACGTCATGACCAGTAACAATATACTCGATTTGAATGTCGGTGAAGACGTGGGGGTGATCTAACGCTTGTTCAGCCTGGACGTAGACTTCAAAATCAGTCACGTCCTGACGCTTCTTTATTAAGATTGAGATCACATCCATAGCTGTGCAACCCGCTAGACCGATGGCGAACATTTCAAGTGGACGGAAGCCGTCGTTATCGCCGCCAACAGAAGGGTCGGCTCCGAGAGGGATGGTGAAACCGGTGCCGGCTGTACCAGTGAAGGTCAACCGACCACCCCAGGTTACTTTTGCATTCATAGATATCTCCTTGATTCGTGCTTTGACAAAGTGCAACAGATGACTCCACTGAAAAAAGGTCAACCACGAGAAGAGGACCGGTCCACAGCTCGACGAAGTGAATTTCTTCGACAACCGTTGACGAACTGGCGATATGGCCGTCGTTTTGTATAAAATATGTCTTATTAGGAGGTTGCCTGACATCCCTGGTTAGGCTACAGTATAACCCATGGAAAGTGACCTGGGAGCGGTATTCAAGAGCATTAAACGCATGTGGCATACAACCACTGGCGGAGGTCTGGCCGTTTTGGGACCGGGTGATAGGCCAGTACAATCAATCCAAGGGCGGAAATTACCGGCTGCTGTGCGTCGGGCACTAGTCGAAGAATCTCCGTTGGATGCTTTGAAAACAGGCAAGGGATACTGGTGGGTTACCTCACCCTCACCCGGTTTACTTGGACGGGTGCAACTAGTCGCCTGGGCGCCAAATGATGGAGGTTTGGACCACTTACTCCAAATATGGACAGATATGCTCGCTTTTTCGTTTGGGGAAAAAGCGGTTGCAGATCAGTTAACCAAGGCCTTAGTCGATGCTTGGGATCGATTGACATTTTTATATGAATTGACCCATATCGCCGGTCAAGTTACCGAACTTCCGGACATGCTTTCTTCCATCGTCCACCTCTTAGCCCAGGTAGTGTCGGCGGAAGAGGTCTTCCTGGTAACCGGAGATGATTCCGGTTGGGAATCGGTTACTGCCTCGGGTGATTTATTGCCCCAACCGGCTGCACTGGTTGAGAACATCCCTCGCGCTGGTCGACCGGTTGGTTTGGCGGAGATCCAACCTGCCCTTAAACGAGCTGCTTCTCCTCTGGCGCAGGTAGGAGATATGTTGGTGGCTCCTCTTTTGGGAGAAGGTAATCTTTCAGGTGTGATAGGATTATTGGATTCACGCCAATCTTGTTTCGATTCAAGTGATATGCAACTTCTGGCTTCAGTAGCAGAGCAGGTAGGTGCTCTGATTGAAGCAGTGCGGGCGCGAGCTTCTCGCCTAGAAAGCCAGCGGCTTGAGCACGAGCTGGAGATTGCAGCCGGCATTCAAGCCAGTCTACTCCCTGCTGGACTACCACTGATCGCGGGGTTGGAGCTGGCTGCTTATCTGAGTCCAGCACGCCTGATCGGGGGGGATTTCTATGATATCGCCGAGGCCAAGACCGGCGAGACGATGTTGCTTCTGGCGGATGTAGCCGGCAAAGGCACACCGGCAGCGATCCTCACCGCGTTGGTTCATGCCATCTTTCATGGCGAAGTGTCGCACAGGCGAGATCCAGCAACTTTATTGCAAGTCATAAACCGGATTCTGCAACCCGATCTCGAGAAAGCCGAGGCATTCGTCACCGCAGCGATCGTCCGTCTAGAAAGCGAGTCTATTGGCTTCTCCTATGCCTCTGCTGGACATGTGGATGCTGCTCTTTGGCGTAACAGTGAGCAGAGCGTAGAGTTCCTACCGGCCACAGGACTACCGTTGGGGATTGATCCAACTTGCAATTATCATTCTCAACAGGTCGCTTTAAACCCTGGCGATGTTCTGTATCTTTATTCAGATGGTGTAACCGAAGCCGAGAACCCGGAGGGAGAAATCCTTGGCTTGACAGGCCTATCGGATATAATCAACGCCACGAATCCTGCACAAGCGAAGGAACAAATTAGGGTTATTGTGGAAAGCCTTGATGTTTATCGCCGTGATCTGCCTTTGCGAGATGATGTTACTCTATTACTAGTAAGGGCATTACCAGAGCGTGGGGATTCGAGAGAAGTGATACCATTTGTCATTCCAGCAGAGTTGACGGCTGTCAGCCAATTGGTGCACCTTGTCCGGAACCTCGACCAAACGCTGCCGATATCCAATGCCAAACATCGTCGCCAGATAGCCGACGATTTCGCCCTGGCATTATCGGAGGTAGTCACCAATCAAGTTGAGCATGCCTTCCAGGGGCGAAAAGGACAAATACATGGTCGGGTGATAGTCGAGGTGGACAAGCTGGTGGCCGATTTGTACGACAGTGGTGTGCCTTTTCAGCCGTCCAAGAGCCCAAAGATACCGTTCGATCCAGACGATCCCCCCGAGAGGGGGTATGGGCTGAGGTTGGTACGAGGGCTACTGGATATATTTGAATGTCGCAGGCTGGAAGGAGAGCGAAATCATTGGCACTTGGTAAAGATGTTCTCCGGAGTCGATAAGCTATGAAGATCGAGATTGAACACCCTCAACCCGGTCGGGTGATCGTCAGGCCTCAAGGCAGACTTGATGCTGATACCGCACAAGGACTAAAGGAGCAGCTACAGGAAATTGCTCAAGCGGGACCTGAGTCTGTCGTCGTTGACATGCAGGCTGTAGATTTCATTGACAGTTCGGGTCTATCAGCATTGGTTTCAGGTTTGAAGGCCTTACGTCAGCATGGCGGTACGCTCAACCTTAGTAAACCACAAACGCAAGCATTGACCGCTCTTCGCCTTACTCTGCTCGATCGTGTCTTCCCTATATTCCCCTCGGTGGAAGAGGCACTGAGCGAAGGCGACCTGCTCGCTCCATAAGAGGTGACCCATGGGGGCACGGATTCTTGTCGTCGATGATGAGGATTATATCCGCCGTCTGATCCGCTTTGTATTGGAAGATGCTGGATACGAAGTCCTCCTGGCCGGCTCAACCGAGGAAGGGTTAAGACTGCTTCGTGAAACCCATCCTGATCTTGTGACAATCGACCTGATGATGCCTGGCCTTAGCGGATTGGACATGATGGCCGAGAAACAAACCGATCCTATGATTCGCGATATTCCTTCTTTAGTGGTAACAGCAGTAGGTATCCAGGCAGATCTAGAGCAAGCTAATAATCTGGGGGCCACCGCAACTCTTAATAAGCCTTTCAGCCACCAACAGTTACTCGACGTGATACGCGGTGTGCTGGACGAATGAGCCTCACTCTAACTTCTAATTTAATGACATTTTACCTTCGCCTGCCTGAGGGACGGTGGGATCTTTCCTTGAACAATGCATCGTACCCATGTCTGGAGTCAGTTGCCATGTCGGTTGCTTGGGAGGTGGATGGCACCCGCCGTAGGTGGAATGGTGATTTAAATGATGCGTCTCTTACAGGCTCAGGAGTTAGGGATTCGATTCATGGCTCGATGAAGTGGATCACCGTAGGACAAATGCTCCCCTCAGACCAGATTCATCTGTCTCTGCAATTCTCTCTGGGGCTCGAAACGCCGCTCTTTCTGTGGCGCATCCAGA
This sequence comes from Anaerolineae bacterium, assembly GCA_030598885.1. Lineage (GTDB taxonomy): Bacteria > Chloroflexota > Anaerolineae > Anaerolineales > E44-bin32 > DUEZ01. Next base: position 3,703 of record JAUVOZ010000048.1, read on the forward strand.
TGCAAAACAAATCGAAGCAGCCCATATTTATCGACCAGGTGGAAATGTTGTGTGTGGGATCTCCTCACGCCCACCATCGTAGTCCATGGGCTTGTTTTAATCGACCGCCGAGTCGCTCTATACGGGATTCCAAAGCGGGTACCTTACGGGTTCAACCGACACCCAACGAATTGGCATTCTATAGCACGGGCTGGCAAAGTTGGACCTTTGCCGGAACTTTGGGCAGGGGAGATCGGTTTCCCCGGACTCGCTTAGGAAGAATTCAGAATCCACTTTTGGTTAATCGGGGCACGCCAGTTCCGCACCGACGGGGATCTTTCGCCTCGGATATGTTCGGTGTGATTGGGGACCGACGCAGTCGGGTCGGCATCCTGGGGGGGTTTCTATCGCAGCGCGAAGCCTTTGGCGGCTTGGAAACCCACCTGGAAACCTTCGATCCATACTTACGCCTATGGGCAAATGGTGATCATATAAAGCTTGTACCAGGTGAGACTTTTACCACCGATTGGGCCTGCATTCAGTTCGTTGATCTCGATGCTGAAGTTCCCTTTGAGGCTTACCTGGAAGCTGTAGCGAGTGAGAATAATGCCCGTCGGGCGAAACCAACGCCTATTGGATGGTGCACTTGGTATCACTTCTTCCAATCAGTCACCCAGGACGATGTGCTGACCAATCTCCAGTGGGCGAAGCAGAATCGGGATGCAATTCCCCTGGAGATTATCCAGATTGATGATGGGTTCCAGGATGAGGTCGGCGATTGGTATGAAACAAATGCGACTTCTTTCACTGATGGTATGAATAAGCTCAGCGCTCATATTCGGGATGCTGGTTTCCAGTCGGGCTTATGGCTCGCGCCTTTCGTTGCTAAACCAGGCGCCCGGCTGCTTGGTGAACATCCTGAATGGGTTCTCCGTGATTCTTCTGGTCGGCCAGTTAACCCGGGTTTCATTTTCGAGTCTTTTTCCCGGGCCCTAGATGTCACCCACCCAGAGTACCTGGCGTATCTTAAGGACCTCATCACTACAGTTGCCCATGAATGGGGGTATGACTATCTAAAGCTAGACTTCCTCTACGCTGGGGCATTGCCCGGTGCACATCACGACCCAACACAGACTCGGGCGCAAGCTTTCTATAGGGTATTGAAAGTGATCCGTGAGGCTGCCGGTGAAGATGTGACCCTATTGGGTTGCGGTTGTCCTCTGGGGTCTGGCGTTGGGATTTTCGATTGCATGCGGATTGGCCCGGATGTCGCACCACGCTGGCGACCATCCTATCGGGGGATCAGTTTTCCCTTCAAGAACGAGCCGGGGATGCCAGCAACTCGAAGCGCTATTCACTCCATTATCACGCGTGGATTCCTGCATAGACGTTGGTGGATCAACGACCCTGACTGTCTGTTATTGCGGGATGAAAATACTCACCTAACCGAAGCCGAGGTTCAGAGCTTAGCGACGGTTATATCCCTTTCGGGGGGATCGCTCATTGTTTCTGATCATATGCCTGCTTTAAGCAAAGAGCGGGTGACATGGTTGGCGCGCCTGTTACCACCGTTACCGGGCACAGCACGGATTGTGGACTGGTTTGATGCTACCTATCCATCACGTCTGGTGCTTCCCCTTGTCGGTGAAGCCGGATCGTGGTACCTGATAGCATTACTTAATTGGAGCGATCTTCCGGCAGATGTCGATCTAGATTTGGAAGAGATGGGAGTGCAGTTTGCGGGGGCACTCCATACTGTGGATTTCTGGCGGGCTTCATATAGGCGGATGGAGGATTCACTATTGCACCTTTCGGAAATCCCCGCTCATGGAATTCGGTTGCTCGCGGTACGACCGGTATTGGAACCTCCGCAATGGCTTGGTGACACCCTGCATATCTCACAAGGTTTGGCTGTTCGTAGCTGGCATGTGGTTGACAAACGTCTCGTCACCCAGCTAGACTTAGGTCGACGTGCTCAAGGTAGAGTATGGCTGGCACTGCCATCGGCGCCAGAGATTGCCATACTAGATAAACGTCCAATCTCCTGGCAACCGGCGGCAAAGGGAGTCTATACATTCGATCTAGCCTTGGGTGGGGAAGCGCGGTTGGAGATCATCTGGGAGTAACCGACTTGATGACCATCGATCAGTCAATCCAAGCGTTCGTGCTGCTCCTGGTTATCGGGCTGTTATTGTCTCTGTCGGCTGGTTGGCAACAGATCCGTTCCGCCAGAGGGTTGCCCTATTTCATGTTGCGGCGTGAACGTCTCTCCCGAGGGTGGCGATGGATATTGCTAGCATTCGTTTTTAGTATTGCTGGGATATTCGTACAGATTTTCGGTCGCCAAGCGGCTTATGTTATCATCCCGCCGACACCATCGATAACACCAACGACCACCACCACCCTTACCCCGACTATCACATTGTCGCCTACGATCACGTACACCTCAACCATCACTGCGACCTCCACCATCACTCCAACCGGAACTGAGACGCCAACGCCAGTATTGCCTGAGGCGTTGGCAATAGTGCTGTTACAGGATACAGTTACCCCCAACCCTGAGGCGGTTTTCAGTCCGGTTCTGGTCGCCACGCGCCTCGATGATCAGAATCGAGCTATTAATCCGGCTGAGAGCTTCGATAATCCATTAGGCAGGCTCTTTGGAGCGTTCAGCTATAACTATCTACAGGACGGGGTACGTTGGACCGCGATTTGGTATCGAGGGGAGGAGGAGGTGTGTATTGATACCAAAGTGTGGGAGGGTGGCACTGGCGGCTGGGGTTACACCGACTGTCGACCTTCACAATGGCTCCCGGGAGAGTATGAGATTCGGATGTTCCTAGGCGAGCAGTGGAAAATCTCGGTTCGTTTCATGGTGGTGGGTGAACCACCAACCCCAACCTTAACACCTAGTTTTACTCCTTTCCTTACATTTACTTCTACTCCATAGAGGATCAGCCAGGCCCAGTGCTAATTCAATCGGTCGATTAGGCGTTCTAATCCAATGGTTTAAACGGTTCACCTCCAAATTAAATGGGTAATTGCATTTTCTCTACATTGACCTCAATCACTGCGGAGCAGGATACAATGCCCGATCCAACACATTTCTCACCTAATTCACCAGCAGGTCAGGCTCCCACGCCTGACCGTCGGCGGCATGGGAGCCGCCTCTACAGGAGAAGGTAGATAGGATGAATTTGCTTTGAGGTAAATAACATACGCAACAATAAAATTATGTCAACATTCCATAGTTATTGGAGGAGACCCGTTTAAACTAACTTAATATAAGGACGTAGGGCTTCCAACCTAGCCTGGACCAGGTCGGGTAGAGCGTCGATAGCGTATAATGCCCCCGAGCCTTCAATTGTGAACGAGGCTGAAATGTTACCCCTCAGTGCAGCCTCAACCACATCTCCGGTTTTGTTTAATCCGACAAGAAACCCGCCACAAAACGCATCTCCGGCGCCAGTCACGTCCTTGACTTTGGATGGGTAGGCAGGTATATGCCAACGTCGCTTCGCCTCGCTATCCCATACACACTGACCGTGCGCGCCATGTTTGATGACCACGAAACGGCAGCCCATCGAGCTAAAAGCTTCAGCCATTTCCCATATATCCATTTCAACTGGTCTGAAGAAATTACGTGCTTCTTTCTCGCTCGGGAGGAACGCATCCAGCCCTCTCACCACAACCGGCAATTCCACCTCGAAATTCGGCTCCATGTATCGCTCGGATGGATCAACTGTCACCAATTGCACTCCAAGCTCTCTAAGTCGAAAGGGAACTGCCGTGTGGGTAAGGAAATCAACTGGAGAAAGGTGTGCAGCTTGTGCCTTGACGACTTGTTGTGGCAGATCATCTGGGCGGATGGCGAGCGGGTTGAATTGATTTCGATTGTCCTGCCCTTCGGTCGAAGAGCGGTATTCTATTAATGCTTTAGGCAATGGGTGATTGATCCGTAGGAAGTGATACGCAGGATCGGTATCGACGCGCTCCTCAGTGGAAAGGTAAGCGTAGAAAGTGCTTGAGTTGTATGGCTCAGGTAGCTGTATGACGCCATCAATGTTAAAACCGGCATTGGTGAGTTGGTCGAGAAAAGTAATCGGGAAATCTGAGCCTACTCGACTCACCAACCCCACCGAATCGGTCCAGAGACTGGCTCCAACTGCTGCATAGACAGCATTGCCACCAAGGACGCCAAGATAAACTTCACCATCGTGAGTGATACAATAATCTTGGCGTAGTCCCCCAATAGTGACATACTGGAATTCGGATACCGACATGATAAGGGATTATACATCCGAGTGAGGGAGGATTCATCAGTGGACTCATTGACTGTTCAATCAATGATGGCAGCGGATTTTATCGCCTCGAGTTGGCCCAAAGTAAAGATTCAGGCAATGGAGGTGCTGGAGGGGTGGACTTCCGAGATTGATGAGTTGATCCTGTGTGGTTGTGGGGATTCTCATCATGCAGCACTCAGTCTCGAGATGGCACTTAGCCGATGGACAGGGAAGCGAGTTCGGGCAGTGACGGCGATGATGGCGGCTCGCTACCTCGTGCCTGGTCTGGGTTCCTCATCTACCAGATCTTTGGTGATTGGTATATCAGCCTCTGGGGAAGTTGCCAGGACATGCGAAGCGGTTGAACTAGGAGTGGCTGTTGGTGCTCGTACGTTGGCTATTACCGGTGATAAAGCTAATTCATTGGCGCAGACTGCTGAATCCAGTCTAGCCCTTACTACACCTCCTGTACCATTCGGACCGGGATTGTTGAGTTATCTAGCCTCGATGATTATGGGTCTTGCAGTGGCTGTGGCTCTAGCTCCGGCGTCTCATCGTCAGGAGTTGGAGAGCTACATTGAGGATATACCGACTGTCCTGGATGATTGGCGTGAGGAGCAGATGGAGATGGGGAAGCAGTTCGCCGAGGATACTATAGATAACGTAGTGGTTTATCTAGGCAGTGGCTCTGCGTATGGCTCGGCGCTCTTCGCAGCCGCGAAGCTTATCGAAGCATCTGGAGCTCAAGCATGGGGACAGGATGTAGAGGAGTGGGCCCACCTCGAGTACTTCTGCGAACCAGCAGATATGCCAACCTGGCTGTTGAGTTCGGGTGGTCGCAGTACAAGTCGTGAACAGGAGGTTCTCAAGGCTGCCCGTACAATAGGTCGGAGGATTGTCATCAGCTCCTGGCATGGTGGAGATGATTGGTCGCCGTATGGGCGAGAGGCGCTTGCTCCACTGGGACTTTGGGCAGGGCCAGTAGCGTATGCCAGCCGCCGAGCAGAGATAATTGGAGAACAACCCTTTCGTAGTTTTGGCGGTGGTCGGAATTGCCAGGAAGGTGGTGGAATCAGTCGGATTCGGAGCAGTGCCCGTGTTTCACCAGTTGAGATATTACCTCTCTGGCAGGGGTAGAGGGGGAGAACGGATGTCTTATTTGCGACTGCTGGAAAAGAGGGTATAATGATTTTTGGGCAGCATCGATGCTAGAGGGTGCTGCCCAACTTCGAACCTAAAGGTCCCATAAATGACAACAGCGAACATCCTTCTGATCGAAAGCGGTCGATCGAACGCGCCATCTTTTGCTCCGGCACTCGATAAGAAGGGGTATACAGTTTCAATTCACCATAAGTTGGACGTTGGGTTGGAGGATGCAATAAAGAACGAACCGGATCTGATTGTCCTGGATGCGGCATCAATGAAGACCAGCGGCAAGCGTCTTTGCCGTAAGACTCGAGCTGAACTTGACGGCGTTCCAATAATTTTGGTGTCGCCGGAAGGGACGCAGCCTGACTCGGCTTGTGGAGCCAGCTTGACTTTAGTTCATCCATTCACGCCACGTAAATTGCTCAACCGGGTGGCTCGCCTGCTACCGGGGGACGAGAGTTACACCTTAGAAATGGGACCCATCAAGCTCAATCTCGCCCAAAGTAAAGTACGATGCATGGGAAAAGAATCCCGACTCACGCCTAAAATGGCTCAATTACTTGAAGTATTCATTCACAATCCAGGTCGTTTGATGACCCGAAAGGAACTCATCCGCCAGATATGGCACACAGATTATTGCGGGGATACCCGTACACTTGATGTGCACATGAGCTGGCTTCGACGAGCGATTGAGCCGGATCCGAAGAGGCCTCGTTTATTGAAGACCATTCGGGGAATGGGTTACCGTCTCGATTTGCCCCAATAGTTATTGGCCTGCCATAACCCGACTGACGCCCCGTAAGGGCGTCTTTTTGTTTAAGGGGTTTTATGCTCGACGGGGGTCTGTGACCCCCGGGTCTGCGACCCCCGCCATAGGCCAATATACTTATCGAGGAGCAAGAATCACAGATCCTGCTGGAACGAGAAGAGGGTCTGTCCAATGATCTTTTGGGACAACCCCTTTTGGTTTAAGGGATCTAATTTAAATCTGCACTTAGAATCCAAGCGCGAGAAAAGGAACGGGGGGAAATGCAGAACTAAAAGGAAACCTTGACATTGTGCGTGGTCAGACCTGAGCGACTTTGTGAGTCAATGGCACGGATACAGAGGGTGTAGGTTCCAGGTTGATCGTATTCATGTCCTAATTGGAGATCGATGAAGTCTTCCCGCCAAGGTCGGACTGATTGAGATCGGCTGTGAAAAACGCGTCCGTCATAGTTCCAATCCACTTCCCACAGAACCAGGTTTTCAGGAAATGAATCGGGTAGTGCGTTGTCGGATTGCAGTCCCTCAAGTTTAATTGTGACCTGCGCATCTAATTGGGAGAGCACGATCTGTGGCTGCAACGAATTGTGGTTTTTCTCCTCATCAGCCTTATAGACCGTGAAAGGTTTGTCAACTTTTTTTAGCATGAATCGCCGATATGTTGTGTGAATGGCCTGAAGAGACCGATCGCAAGCCAGCCAATGCCTGGAAAGACGGGAGGCGACAACCGGGGTCGTGCCTGAGCCGCAGAAAAAGTCGGCGACAACTTCGCCTGGGTTGCTTGAAGCCTTGATAATACGCTCTAGAAGGGCTTCCGGCTTTTGGGTTGGATAACCGGAGCGCTCCTTATGCATGCGGGCGACGACAGGGAAGTACCACCAATCTTCAGGAACTTTGCCCCGAGCCAGATCTGGTACTTTGCCAAACCCGGCTTTAGGGGAACTGTCAAAGGTTTTTATGGTAGAAGGGTTGTATGCCACGCGCACTGCGTCAGCGTTGAAGGTGTAGTCCTTCGATTTTGTGTAGACCAGAATCGTGTCGTGTTTGCGTTTAAAAGCTGAGCGGATGGGCGAAGGACCATGGTAGATCCAGACGATTTCGTTTAGAAACCTATCCGGTCCAAATATTTCGTCAAGCAGTATGCGGGCATACGCGGAAGCATGCCAGTCTAGATGAAGATAGAGCGTACCCGACGGAGCCAGAAGTTGGTACATGAGTTGCAGGCGGGGGTAGAGCATATCGAGGTAGGTTGCGCCGTTTGGCCAAGTATCACGATAGCCGTCTACCGTGCGCCATTCGGATGGGCGGCGGGAATCTTCGCCACGCCCGATTCGTGCAGCGTAAGCTTTGCCGGTGAGGACTGGCGGGTCGACGTAGATCAGGTCAATCCGCTCCTCCCATTCCGGTAGCAGCGCGGCCATGACGGTGAGGTTGTCGCCCAAGATCAACTGTCCGCCAAAATCTGTAGTGCGGTCAACACCGGGGGGATAGGCTTCTACCTGAATTTGTAGGTTGGCTGCCGATGGTTCATATGTGCGGCGGCCAGGCCACTCAAGACGGGCGAATGGTTTACG
>JAUVOZ010000099.1 GCA_030598885.1 Anaerolineae bacterium
GATATAGGAGAATTACTCATCTTGTCAGCAACACAATCTCGATCCAGCGTCAATCTCAAGCAGATTGTCTCCAACAACCGCCTTGTAGGATTATGGCGATTGATGATCGGATTCCGTCTTATTTATCTGGCGGCTACGATCAGCTTGGGTTTGGGGGCAATTGCCAGAACTGTCTCCTATTTATTGCTTCGCTATTTCGTCGACGATGTATTAGGACAGTCTCCCTCCATCTCCACAATGCTTCTGATCGCCTTGGGCTTCTTGGGTCTGGCGTTATTCCAGGGTGGATTCACTTTCCTCAGTGGTACCTTGGCCGCCCAAACTGCCGAAGGCATAGCTAAGCGCCTGAGGAATTACCTCTTTGACCATGTCCAACGCCTTTCATTCACTTACCACGATCGGACTCCAACTGGTGAACTAATTCAACGCTCCACATCAGATGTGGATGCTTTACGACGATTCTTCTCCGACCAAGCTATCGGGGTGGGAAGGATTTTGTTGCTGTTTGTGGTTAACTTGACAGCTATCATCAGCTTGAATCTACAATTAGCCCTGCTATCCATCCTCGTGGTACCACTGATCGTAGCTATATCCTTTTTCTTCTTCCGCAAGATTTCAAAGATTTATGAATCCTATCAAGAGCAGGAAGCCATCCTTTCGACAAGGCTTCAAGAAAATTTAACCGGTGTGAGGGTGGTCAAAGCTTTCGCTCGCCAGACTCACGAGCGGGATAAATTCGATCGCGAAAATTGGGAGAAGTTCCAGCGCGGCAAACGCTTTCTTTCCATGCACTCGCTCTATTGGCCAACTTCTGACATCCTGGCTGGGTTTCAAATGTTACTTGGCATCGGCGTTGGCGCGCTAATGGCGATGAACGGCATCATAACCGTCGGCACTTACCTGGCATATAGCGGAATGATTGTGTGGATCATCTGGCCAATGCGCAATCTGGGTCGGTTGATTGTGCAGATGTCAACCGGGATGGTTTCCTATGGCCGGGTTATTGAAGTTATTCGTCAGGAACGTGAGCCGATGGAGGTCGGTTATAAGGCTCCTAAGGGGGAGTTGCGCGGAGAAGTTGTATTCACCGATGTCTGCTTCGCCTATACCGAGAGCGATCATACCCTGGATAACATCAGTTTCCATTGCAATCCGGGACAATCAGTCGCCTTACTCGGGTCGACCGGCTCGGGTAAAACTACACTGGTTAACCTATTACCCCGCTTCTATGAGTACTCCTCCGGCAGTCTGACACTGGATGGCATTGAACTTAAAAAGTATTCACGCCAATTCCTTCGTCAGCACATCGGCATTGTCGAGCAAGAGCCTTTCCTCTTCTCTCGCACAATCAGCGAAAACATAATATATGGGGTAAACCGGGAAGTATCAAGCGAAGAGATAGAGGATGCTGCCCGAGCAGCAGCTATTCACGAGTCGATTCTCTCCTTCCCAAATGGCTACGATACATTGGTTGGCGAAAAAGGGGTGACGCTCTCTGGTGGTCAAAAACAGCGGGTAGCCATCGCCCGCGCCCTTCTCAAGGATCCTTGCATACTCATTCTGGACGATTCCACCTCCTCGGTGGATATGGAAACTGAAGGCATCATCCGCCAGGCTTTACGGCGCTTGATGCAGGGACGTACAACCTTCATCATTGCTCACCGAATACAGAGCGTAATGGAGGCCGACTTAATTCTGGTGCTCGATGGTGGCCGGATTGTGCAGCGCGGCACCCATGAACAATTAATAGTTCAACCAGGCATTTACCAGCGTATTCACGATATGCAAACCCGTATCGCCGACGCGCTGGAGGAAGAGATCGCTAGTGCCAGTGCCTGAATTTGAAGAAGAGGAATTCACCGCCCAATTCAGCGGTCGAATCATAGCCCGGATACTTGGTCTGGCCAAGCCACATTGGAAGTGGTTGGTTGGCTTTATACTAACCATTGCTATGACCTCTGCGCTTGATTCCTGCTTGACTTTCCTTGGCAAGCAGATTATTGACCAGGGTATCTTGGTCAATGATCGCGGAGCATTGGTGCGGTTTGTAGTCATTTACGCTCTGCTGATCGTTGTTCAAGCCGGAAACGTTTTCGGGTTCATCTACCTAGCCGGCATCTTGGGTGAACGCATTCAATACGATCTGCGGAAGAAATCCTTCAATCACCTTCAGGACCTCTCGTTGGCTTATTACGATCGAACACCGGTCGGTTGGATTATGTCTCGGGTGACCTCCGACTCCCAACGCATCTCTGAACTAACTACATGGGGACTTTTGGATGTGACCTGGGCGATTTTCAGCATCGGAACATCCTTGTTCTTCATGTTGATCATTAATTGGAGGACGGCACTGATCGTGCTGGCGCTAATCCCGGTGTTAATTGTGGTCGCATCCCGGTTTAAGAAGAAGATCCTGATCGAATTCCGCAAGGTTCGTAAGATCAACTCTAAGATAACCGCCGCTTACAATGAGAACATCACCGGAGTCCGCGTTGTCAAAGCCCTCAACCGGGAAGAGGAGAACCTGAGTGAATTCGGCGGTTTAACCAGCGAAATGTACCGAGCAGGTTACCGGGCAGCGTGGTTGTCGGCACTATTCCTGCCAATGGTGCAAATCATCAGTTCGCTAGCCGTAGGGAGTGTCGTCTGGTATGGAGGACTGCAAGTCCAGATCGGGAGTATGACCATCGGTGGCATCCAAGCCTTCATCGCCTACATCACTTTCATGCTCTGGCCCGTCCAGGATTTGGCCCGAGTATACGCTGAGATGCAACATGCCATCGCTTCAGCTGAGCGGGTTTTTTCTCTCATCGACTCAGTCCCTGACGTGCGAGATCGCCCCGATGCGATCGACCCGGGAAGTATTAAGGGAGACATCATATTCAAGGATGTGAACTTCCACTACGAACCGGATAACCCTGTGTTGACCGATTTCAATCTCACCGTGAAGCGTGGAGAAACCATCGCTTTGGTCGGTCCTACTGGCGGCGGTAAATCAACCATCGTAAATTTACTTTGCCGGTTTTACGAACCTAAGCAGGGCAGTATCTACATCGGCGACCATGACTACATGACCCTTTCATTACATGCGATTCAATCGCGCATAGGTATGGTGCTGCAGACCCCACACCTCTTCTCCGGCACGATCCGCGAAAACATCAAGTATGGTCGACTAGACGCCTCGGACGAGGAGATTGAGCAGGCGGCTAGGATAACCGGCGCTCACGACTTCATCATAGAACTTGAAAAAGGATATGACGAACAGGTTGGCGAAGGGGGGATCCTGCTTTCGGTAGGTCAGAAACAATTGATCAGCCTATCCCGAGCTGTGCTGGCAGACCCCGAAATCTTCATCATGGATGAGGCGACCAGTTCGGTTGACACTATCACTGAGGATCTAATCCAGAAAGGGATGAAGGAGTTGGTGCGTAACCGCACCAGCTTCATCATCGCCCATCGTCTTTCGACTATCAAGCGGGCTAATCGGATCCTGGTCATCGAGGACGGTCGCATCACCGAAATTGGGACCCATGCCAGCCTACTTCGAGCTAAAGGTCACTATTACCGGCTCTACACTCAGCAATTTCGTCGTGAACTGGAGCGGGAGTTCGATCCCTTCCGCAAACCAAGCCCAGCCATTACCTAATACTTCTATCATGTGGGTTGTGATGTAAATAAACTTGTACTAAAAAAGCCCAAGCGCGATAAATGGAACGGTAAATACACCTTCCTGGGAGATGACCATGACCTTCGATGTACCGTTCGAAGATTGGTTACTGAAAGCTCAAACGCCAACAATCCGATTCCTAACTTTGAGCCTTTTACAGGAGCATGATGAAGCTGACCCAGAGGTGAAAAACGCGTATCAGGAAATCATGGAAACCGGTCCCGTCCCGACTATTTTATCCGGTCAAACTAAGGCTGGGAATTGGCATCCCGAGCACAGCTACTACACCCCGAAATACGTCAGTACCCACTGGAGCATGATGCTGCTGGCGGAGTTAAACGCCGATGGATCTGATAAACGCCTGGCTCGGGGTGTGGATTACATGCTGACCGCTACCAGAGATGAGCTTACCAAAGCACTGGATAACAGCAAGCACGGCCTTTCATGCTTTTGGGGAAATTTACTACGGTACGCTCTTCACTGCGGTTTTAATGACGACCCTCGAGTGGAGTCCATCATCCACTACCTGGGACATGACGCCCTGGCGGAGGGGTGGCGCTGCCCTCACAACGATGAACTTCCTTGCGCCTGGGGCGCCGCCCGATCGTTGTGGGGGTTGGCGATTTTACCACTTGAGCTCAGATCCACTAAGACCAAGTCGATGATCGATCAAGGATTAGATTTCCTGTTATCCACCCACCGATTGGTGGAGGCCAATTATCCTACATCCGGCCGAGTCCACAGTCTTTGGTCTCGGATGAATTTTCCTCTCTTCTATCAAGCTGACATCCTTTTCGTGCTCCGAGTAGTAGCTGAGTTGGGAGCATTAGACCATCCAGGGGTTCAACCCGCCATAGAATGGCTAATTTCCCGGCGTAATCTTAATCGACGTTGGCGAGGATCAAGCCCTTTCCGCCGGCGCACATGGAAGGGGTTGGCTGATGTTGAGGAAACTAACCGCTGGGTCTCCCTTCATGCCGCGAGAATACTCCAGCAAAGCGCTATTCGATTCAGCGAAGGCGTATGACCAGCATTTAGAATAAAGATTCAAGCAATTGTCCCGGGAAGGAGTTCGATGTCAACCGAAGCAATCACCCACGATGTGGTAATCGTCGGGGCAGGACTTGCCGGCACCTGGGCGGCGATGATCGCCAGCCAGGAGGGGGTTAAAGACATTGGGGTTATCTCCAAGATCCATCCTCTGCGTTCACATAGCGGTGCTGCTCAGGGCGGTATAGCTGCGGCTCTCAATAATGTTCGCCCTATTGCCGGCACCGGAACACGCGGTCCATTGGAACAGATCCCCGATGGTGAAGAACCGATTGATAGCTGGGAACTTCATATGTTCGATACCGTTAAGGGATCCGATTGGCTAGGCGACCAAGATGCGATCGAGATCATGGTAAAGGACGCAATTGATATCGTCTATGAATATGAGCATATGGGTTGCGTCTTCAGCCGCACACCTGACGGCCGGATTGCCCAGCGTCGGTTCGGCGGTCACAGCACTCCTCGTGCCAATTACGCAGCTGATTGGACGGGCCATGTCCTTCTCAACACCATCCACGAGCAGGCGATAAGGCATGATGTCAAATTCTATAGTGAATGGTACGTGCTGGATCTCATCATTGAAGACAACATCTGCCGTGGCGTAGTCGCAATGGAGATCCTGACCGGAAAGATCTACCCAATGCGGGCTAAAGCGGTGATGTTTGCCACCGGCGGGTACGGTCGAGCTTATAAGATCACCTCCAATGCCTATGCTAACACTGGCGATGGTGTGGCGATTGCCTACAACGCCGGCATCCCTTTGATGGACATGGAATTCGTCCAGTTTCATCCTACCGGTGTCTACGGACACGGTATTTTGATGACTGAAGCCTGCCGAGGTGAGGGCGGTTATTTGACCAATAAACTGGGTGAACGCTTCATGGATAAGTACGCCCCCGAAAAGATGGAACTGGCCCCACGCGATCTGGTGAGCCGTTCGGAGCAGAGTGAGATTGACCAAGGACGAGGTACAGGACCCGACAACAAGGGGATCAACCTTGACTTGCGTCATCTTGGCCGTGAGAAGATCCTCGAACTTCTGCCCCAGGTGCGTGAGATCGCGCTGAACTTCTCCGGTGTCGATATTATCGATGAACCTGTGCTCATCCAGCCGACGGCTCATTACAGCATGGGCGGCATCCCAACCGATGCCAATGGCCAAGTGATCGCTAACGCCGACGGCATACCCGTTATCGGGTTCTACGCCGCTGGTGAGTGCAGCTGCGTGTCTGTTCACGGCGCCAACCGCCTGGGGACCAATAGCCTGCTTGACGCGTCGGTTTTCGGGCGACGAGCCGGCTATGCGATCGCCGAATTCATTAAGAATGGAGCTCAACTCCAATCCTTCTCTGGCGATCCGGCTGAAGCGAATCGATGTCGTATTAATCACATGCTGGAAAATAAAGGCAAAGAGTCAGTCGAAAAGATCGCTCAAGAGATTAAGTCCCTTATGACCAGCCATTGCGGAATTTTCCGCGATCAAGATAAGCTGCAGACCGGCCTACGACAACTTAATGATCTGCAAGTTCGCTTCAAGGACACATATATCATGGATAAGAGCAGTCGCTTTAATACTGATGTTCTGGCGGCGCTCGAAACTGGACACCTGCTGACATTTTGCGAAGTTATTCTGGCTGGTGCACTGGCCAGGACTGAGAGCCGCGGCGCACACGCCCGTACCGACTATCCCAAACGCGACGACGAGAATTGGCTAAAGCACACCATGGCTCGTAAGAATGCTGACAACGTCCCCGAGTTGAACTACAAGGATGTACAAATCAATTGGGATAAGTACCCACCTCAGGAGCGTAAATACTAGGATGTTGAGGAGACCTGGTCTATGCCTGTAAATGGCAAAATGCAAATCGCATCTATACTCATCCAACGCTTTAATCCAGACATCGACGATGAGCCCTACCTCAAGGAGTATCAAGTCGAAATTACTCAAGGGATGACCATACTGGATGCGTTGCACGCCATAAAGACTGAACAAGATGGTAGCCTAACCTTCCGGCGGTCTTGCCGCCATGGGATCTGCGGTAGTTGCGCGATGAACGTAAATGGCAAGACCATACTCGTTTGCGAAAATCCGCTCATGACCAACCTGGATGAAGTGGGCCGGATCACTATCCGCCCGTTGCAATATGTGCCCGTCATCAAAGACCTGGTGGTCGATCGCACCAGTTTCTGGGATCAATATAAGCGTATCAAACCCTGGCTGATCCCGACGGATGAATTGCCCGGGAGGGAAAATCGCGTCACTCCGGAGGAAGTCAATAGACTCAATAACGCCGAAAGGTGCATCATGTGTGGAGTGTGCTACTCGGCCTGTCCAGTCATCAACCTTGATAAAGGTTTCATCGGTCCGCACGCCATGCTGAAGGCATTCTTACGTGTAACTGACACCCGCACGAGTGCGGTAGCCGAGCACATGGCGGAATCAGCAACTACCTGGGACTGCACCACCTGCTATATGTGTGATTCTCTGTGTCCCAAGGAAATCAATCCTGGTCAATCAGCCATGACGCTTCGTAGTCTGCTGGTTGAAGATGGTAAAGCACCACGAAATATCGGTCGAGCGTTGACCAGTACTTTCCGCCAGAATAACCCATTTGAGATGGCTCATGCCGACCGGCTTGCCTGGGCGGAGGGTCTGCCTCTGGTGAATGGTCTGCAGGAGGAGGTCGATGCACTTTATTTCTTGTGCTGCATAGCCTGCTATGATCCAC
>JAUVOZ010000123.1 GCA_030598885.1 Anaerolineae bacterium
AATAGCGGTGCTTAAATCGGGTTGGATGAACACCAGTGAAGCCGGCAGACCAACCAGTATTAAGCTGCGGAGTACGATCTTGGTTTGATTGATTTCATGCTTGTGACGAGCGAGATAATCCGCCAGGATCAATATCATGAGGATCTTCGCCAGCTCAGAAGGTTGGATAGTGACAATCCCGACACTGAACCAGCGAGCGGCGCCAAAACCGACAAAGCCGGCAATCGGGATCATCGCCAGGAATGCCAGGATGAAGATATAGATGGGGCGGGAAAGGGCAGACCAGAGCCGGTAGTCGATAGCGGCTGTTACCAGCACTACAACCAACCCAATCATAGCGTAAATCGCTTGACGCGGAACTGTTTCAGCCAGTTCCTCATTACCAGCGATGGCTGACCGGATCATAGCTACACCAGCGATGGTCAATATGGCCACTGCCGCAAGCAACAAGATATCAAAGTGACGCCATATGCGGGTTGGTTGCATGTCTTATTTTACTTTTCGGCGTCTCGATCTTTGAGAGACCAGTGGGATGTCGGCGACCAGGTGGTGTTGGTTTCTATCTTTTGAGATATCCTCCCACTCACCTCCTGGTATGGTGGTTAGTATCCCGTCACCGATCCCTTTGTTCGCAAAGGTTATATCCATCGAACACCTGATCTATGATTATAGCATGCTCTATTACCGCGGACGATCAGGCAATAAACAAGCTGGCGAATACGATGTTAGCTAGGTGGAATAGATGCACATCCAATATCTTAATATGGATGGATTCCCTGGGATGGGCAAGCTGAGCTTGGGCACTCAAAAGGTCCCTGCAATCACGTTTATGGGCATTTGAAGCTTGTGCCCAAGCTAATATCCTGGTGGGTGATTATTCCAAGGTTGAGGATTTAATCAGTCCTGGCAACATCGATCGCTTTGAGGGCGAAATAAGCTTCCAACACTTGGCGTACGATTGGGCCTGATGTTACGGCTCCTTCACCACCGTTGTAGACGAACGCGATTACCACGATTTCTGGATTCTCAAACGGTGCGTAACCAGCATACCAGGAGTGAGTAGGCCATTCGCCAGGCTTGCATAATCCCTTCTCGCGAGCTACTTCATCGCAGAATTCTCCGGTACCCGTTTTGCCAGCCGAGGAGATTGTCTCGAGATCAGCATATCCCTCAGCCGTCCCCTCTGTGGTAACAAGCCGCATCCCTTGCTGTGCCTGCTCGATCACCCAAGGCTCGACATTTACATCTGGTGAGCCGATGGCTTGGCGGGATATTTGAATATCTTCCCGAATTTCTTCTGGTAACGTCGGGCAATCCGAACCGATAGATTCAAGCGGAGTGCGCACGCCGTCAGCGATGTCCCACAACACACAAGGCTCGAATTGCTGGACGACATTACCTTCACCATCGAGCACTTCCTGGACCAGATGCGGCCACATGACTTTCCCGCCGTTAGCCAGAGTGGCGATGGAGGTCATTACCTGAAGTGGGGTGGCAAGGACGAAACCCTGTCCAGTTACCGAGTTGTATGTGTCACCGGTTGACCAATTCTCACCGAGAGTGATTCGTTTCCAATAGGGATTAGGGATCAAGCCATCTTCCTCGCCAGGCAAGTCGATACCTAGCGGAGCTCCATAGCCTAAGGAGGGGGCATAGACATTAACCCCTTCTATTCCAAGTCCTTCATCGATTTCGCCGGGGTATCCGCCGCCGATCTTATAGAAGAACACGTTGCACGAGTAAGCAATACCATGAACGAAGTCCACATATCCATGTCCTTCCGGATCCCAACAGATAAAATCTTTAGCTTTACCCTGGTCCTGGGGGAAGTAGCGGTTGGCAATTGTGATTTTGCCCGGGTCGAAGATCCTTTGTTCAGGGGTGATGACGCCTTCGTTGAGGGCTCCGATGGCGGTTACCATCTTAAAGGTCGAACCAGGAGGCCATTCTCCAGCGATGGCGTGGTTGATGAGTGGGTTGCCGCGATCGTCGCCTTCCAGTTGCAGGTAGTAATCCAGGGGGATGAAACGGGCAAATCGATTATTCTCGTATGTTGGCAGGGTGACCATTGCCAAAATCTCACCGGTTTGTGGGTTCATGGCAATGACAACTCCGATGGGTGTCCTTTCCTCGCCGGCATAGCGATTAATGAACTCCATCCGATTACGTAATGCGGTTTCGGCTGCAGCCTGGAGGCGGGTATCGATTGTGAGGCGCAAGCTGTTACCCGGAAGAGGTTGAGTGACGATACCAACTTCACGTAATTGCCGACCGGCAACATCTCTCTCGACCCGTTTCTGACCGTTCTGACCCGCTAAGATATTTTGATACCATCCTTCGATTCCTACGTAGCCGATTTTATCCCTTCCAGCTACGAAGCCCATGGCCTCGTATGCATCTTTGAATGCGGCTGGTATCGGACCAAGATAGCCGATAATTGAGGCGGTTAATTCACCGGTAATATATTCGCGGATTGGAACTGCTTCAACGCTAACACCTGGAAGGTCGATCTGCTCCTCACGCAGGATGCGGGCGACGGTCTCATCTACATCGCAGGCAATGGGCCAGGCATCATAAGGTCGGTTGGTCCATCCTTCTAGAACCAGTTGGAGGATGCCGCGACCGGGAACACAGGGAGCAGCTGGAACGCCTTCTTGGTCGATCGGAACTCCGGTTAGATCAGATAGGCGTCTATAGATCGCCTCGGTCTCGGCTGGACTATCCGGCAGCAGTGCTGGAGTGATCATGACATTGAAAGCGGGGATGTTTCGCACCAACAGAACGCCGTTTCGGTCGTATATTACCCCCCGCGGCGCAGGTATGCTTATATTGATGAAGCGGTTCTCGTCGGCTTGTGCCTGATAATAAGCCCCTTCGATGATTTGCAGGTTAAAGAGACGACCAGCATAGACAACCAGGATCAGGACTATTACAACGTATGTCAGTCGTAGCCGCAATGAAGGAATATTGGGACCAGCATCTTCAACCATCAGATTTCTACCTCAGGAGGGAAGAGACGGTCCCGTAATCCTCCCGCCAACTGAGTAGTTGGAAGTGCCAGAACCAAGTTCAGAAATGTGCTTGGCAGAATGACACGGGTAAGAGCAAGGGAAGGGTCCAATGCCCGTCCAGTGAGAAGGACTGCACCCATTCCTAGAATGTGAAAGGTAAGCGAGGCGACCAATGTAGCACTAAGTGGCATGAGGAGATGCGCTTCCCAAAAGCGTCCTTCGGATAAAGATACCAGAAAGGCAACTAATATCAAGGCGATGGCACTGCTTCCGAAGGGTAACCCTGAAAGCAAGTCCAGAAACAAGCCACCGATCATTCCCCAGACCATAGCTTCTTCAGTTCGGCCGGTT
This sequence comes from Anaerolineae bacterium, assembly GCA_030598885.1. Lineage (GTDB taxonomy): Bacteria > Chloroflexota > Anaerolineae > Anaerolineales > E44-bin32 > DUEZ01. The sequence goes on from JAUVOZ010000123.1 coordinate 3,363, forward strand.
AGGCTCCAACCGACCACTGCCAGTAAAACTAGATCTGGCCTTCCTTCGAATAATTGCAGGTGGCTGAGTACAGTCGATTGAATTACGCTTAACAGCGCCAGTAAAGGTACGCCGATAAGGTAGGCCATCATTACCACCTTAGGGAGCAATATGTTCTAGCGGTAGAGGACGAAAGTTAGTGATGATGAGTACGATATCAATGTCGTCGAAGTCAACGCTGGGTTGAATCACCGCCTGCTGGAAGAGTTCATAATCACGACGCCGAACATTTAGAATCTGACCTATAGGAATATCAGTTGGGTATTTGCCTCCCAAACCGGAGGTTAACACCAATTCTCCCTGCGTAACGGTGACAGTTTGATCGATCAGATCGACCCATAATTCGCCGTTCAACTGTGGCGATAAAAGACCGTCAGTACGCGATTGTTGCAGCTTAACATTGACCGACGCCTCTGGGTCCGAAATCAATTGGACCCGGGCTATTGTGGGAAAGACTTCAACAATACGTCCGACTAATCCCTGCTGGGTGACTACGGGCATACCCCGACTAAAACCTGTATCAGATCCGCCGTTTATCCATATTGAACGTAGGAAAGGGCTAACATCCCGCCCGATCACATTGGTGGCTCTATAGCTACTTTCAGGTTTCGCACGAGCATAATCCAAGAGAGCGGCCAAGATCTCGGCTTCTGCGGCTTGTTCTCGCAGGCTGATAATCTCTTGATGTAATCGGGTTACTTCACTCTCGAGCTGGGTTATTTCCTCGCGCAACGAAGCGACATCCCTGGGTGAGCTTAATAATTCGCGAGTGGCTGCAACCCTTAAGGCGATCCAGGATTGTATACCTGAGAATGGACGTAAAATAAGACCTTGCAGGGGAGCGAGATGACCACTGAGGCTTAAGACCATCAAGCCGGTCACCATCAGGATCAAAGTGATTGCAATAATCGCCTGGGAAGTCGAGCGTCTCATGAGTAAATTCACGCTGGGGATGTGTGTGACCAAGAGGTCACGAGATCAGGTCGCGCCTCGTTCAAGACCCACTAGGAATCGCCCAAGGTTGTCTAAGTCATCCAGGATCATGCCTGCTCCTCGGGCTACACATGTCATCGGATCCTCTGCAAGCCAGACCCGCATGTGAAATTCGTCCGACAGACGTTCTGCGAACCCCTGAAGCTGCGAAGTACCCCCAGCCATGCAGACACCTTCCTCCATCAAATCAGCAATCACTTCTGGTGGGATCTCATTGATGGCGTCTTTTATAGTGTCGATGATGATCTTCACCGAGCCGGACAGGGCTTCACGTATCTCAACCGAGGAAATCTCAATCGCCTCCGGAAGCCCTCTCACCAGGTTGCGCCCTCGTACAATCATCGTCTTCTCTTCTTTGAGAGGGTAGGCAGAGCCTATAGCGATCTTGACCCGTTCAGCCATGCGTTCGCCGATGAGCAGATTATGTTTGTTACGAATATAGCTGACGATATCCTCATCCATCTCGTCGCCGGCGACACGCAGCGAGCGGGAGATGACGATGCCTCCCATAGAAAATACAGCTAGTTCGCTAGTACCGCCGCCGATATCGACAATCATCGAGCCACGTACCTCGCCGATGGGCAGCATTGCTCCCAGCGCGGCAGCGGTGGGCTCCTCGATCAGAAAGACTTGTCGAGCGCCTGCCGCCATGGTAGCGTCGTACACGGCTCGCTTTTCAACTTCCGTCGCTCCTTTTGGTATTCCCACCACCACTCTCGGACGAGGTACGGGCACGATACTTTGTTCATGGGCTTTAGCGATGAAATATTCGAGCATTCTCTCAGTGATGTCGAACTCTGAAATAACTCCATCTCGCAACGGTCGGATAGCAACAACGTTGGCCGGGGTTCGACCCACCATATACTTGGCTTCTGCGCCAATAGCTAATGGACGCTTGGTCTTCTTATCGATCGCGACCCATGAAGGTTCGTTAATTACGATTCCCTTGCCGCGTACGTTAACCAGCGTGTTCGCGGTGCCTAAGTCGATGCCAATATCAAGGGAGAGAAGACCCAGTAACCAGTTCAGGGGATTGAAAGCCAAGGTTCGGAATCCTCCGATGGGGCAATCCGGGATTATACCATATGGGAGTTATGACCACATTAGCCACAAGATAATTATGTCAAATCGAAGCCTGAGACCCTCTCGTCGATGCTATAATCTATGCAAAATGGACACTTACCGACAGGTGGCTGACTTCATCCACCAGGAAAGGCTTCTACAACCTGGGCAGCGGCTGGTCGCCGGCATCTCGGGCGGCCCAGATAGCCTTTGCCTGTTAGATTGCCTCAATCGATTAGGCTATCAGATCATCGTTGCCCATCTCGATCACCAATTGCGACCGGAAAGTGCTGAAGAAGCGACCTTCGTTCAGCGAGTCGCTCAAACCTATGGCGTTCTGGCGGTTATCGACCACTGGGATATAGGCGCCACAGTCGGAACTGGTAGCTCCGTCGAAGAGGCAGCTCGACTGGCGCGTTATCGCTTTCTGGTGCAGGTGGCTAAAGAAAACGGAGTTGAGCTGATCGCCACCGGCCACACCGCCGACGACCAGGTTGAGACTATCCTGATGCACTTCTTGCGCGGCGCGGGACCGTCTGGACTACGCGGTATGCTTCCCTCCACATCATTGAATAGTTGGGTCGGAATCCCCGACTCGGCTGAAATAACCCTTGTCCGCCCATTGTTGGACACGACCCGGGAGCAGACCCAAGCTCACTGCATCGCTATCGACTTGGAGCCACGATTGGATCCTA
>JAUVOZ010000105.1 GCA_030598885.1 Anaerolineae bacterium
ATTGGCCTCCATTGCCTTCCTGGTCACCTGACGGGAATTGGCTCGTTTATCACAAATGCACCTTGGAACCAGGACTGCAAACGAATTGTAATGCAAGGGAAGATTACGCTATCTTCAAAGTCAATATAGAGACTGGTGAAGAGATAAAGATCCTCGACGGAGGCCTGAATCCATATTGGCGTTGGCAACAGGACGCACCTTAGACCTACATCTACTACATGATCCAAAATATCTGATTTAAGTGCCACATAATTTAGTAAAGCATCACCCGGGGGAGAATCAACGATTTAGTAGAGACAGATTCCACATCAAATGGCAAAATCGGTATCGTGAGATTTCCGATACCCTCGCATGTGACTCGGTTTCCCTGATAACGACGATAAGCAAGAATGGAACATTACCCCACTTTGGAACTAGATGAAGACGAACTTTGGTTTCTGCTGTCACAATACGGATCAGGAATCATTGTTGGGATGTATGACACCTATCATGGACGGCGGTCAGAGGAAATTCGAGCAGCTAACGAAACTGCGTTTCAATCCCTGGTTCAGCGCGGCATCCTACAATTGGCTTCTGAGAATGAAGTATTTCTTGCAGAATGGATCATATCTCTCCTCGGAGTTTGCCACCATCCAGACCATTCACTTATCGTGCAATACCAAGTTGCTGGTGAGCCTCTAAGACGGACCTTCATCCATTACGGGGACAATTTGATAGTGGAATTATGTGAAACGGAACCTCACAAGTACCATTTGAGAATTGTCCCAGATCAGGAAGCCTTGATAGACCTCTTCGATGGGTTTCTCTGCTCCGACACAAATTCATTGAGCGGGGAGAGAGAATTTCGACTAACCACAAGCGCCCTTTTTAGAGCTCGTGACTTATGCTTTAAAGGCAACCTGCAAGGAGCTGAAAAGGCACTAATCTCAGAAGGATTTGAAGAAGAACAAGCCCAGCGCTTGACAAGATCCCTCTACAAGCCAGCTAGGAACACATCTGTTATAGTTATTGCAAACCGAGACACCGTTAATACTCAATACGTACAGGGTTTCTCAATCCTCGAGGGACCTGACAATCTGTGGATTATGGAGCCCTATGAAGAGAATGGTGAAGAAGCGATCGCCTTCATTCCAGCTAACGCGGAAATAATCCGGGCACGTTTCCTAGAAATCCTGCCCAGGAGGTCTAATGCCTAAAAAAACTATAAAGATTAAACCTCCGCACCCATTGGGACGCCGACGGTTCGTCACTATGAGAGGCGAATACGGCCGTGACGAAGTTGACCTCGAGATGCCAGGTGACCTCCCCGCAGCTACGCTACTCCCGGATTTAATCAAAGCCCTCAATTGGCCGACAGCAGAAGGGGGCCAACCACTGCGCTACCAGTTACGGACAGAGTCGGGGAAGGTTATGGCTGATACGGAGACCCTCATAGATGCCGGCGTAGAAAATTCCGACGTGCTCTGGATCACTCTCGCCGAAGTGGGAGACGAACCGGATTCTACCGCCCCGCCAGTTGAGGATTATAAAAGTCTCGGTCTTGATGAGGGTCTTGTGCGTGGATTCGCGCCAGTGGCTGCAACCAACCCATCACCTAAAGACAGGAGAGGTACACTTGCACCACCACGCTCGATTCAGTTGTCGATTAACGAGCCATCGCTCATCAGCGCAGATGGACTTATTTTCGTCCTGGGCGAACCACCGATCATTATTGGGCGCGCCAGCCTTGGGCATCGGCCAGATATCGATTTGACCGAGATCGATGTGGAGATCGTATCTTCACGCTGTCATGCTGAAATTCTTGCCGAAGAGGAATTACATTTTCTACTGCCCGAACTGACAACCAACGGTACATTTATCAACGGGGTCGAAATTCCAGTCGGTGAGAAACACATCCTAAAGGATGGGGACGTGATACAGTTCGGTTTCGAGGGGGTTGAATTAACCTACTGGAGCGGCAAGCAAGGCGACCTTCCAGCGTCGTTCTTCCGCTAAATAATACCTGAGTATCATCCGCCTTGCTCCCACCTGCTATCCTATCCCTGAGAGCGAGATTTCTTTCATTTGCTTACTCACCATGACGAATGGTATTTTCACCAAGCCAATTACACTATTACCTGAGAACTCCTAGGATATTACCCCCCATCCATGTTCCCTTGCGTGGGCGGCCAGTTTATCATCCGGATAAACAGCCACCGGGTGCCCCACATGTTCCAATAGGGGTAAATCTGTATAGCTGTCCGCATAAGCGTAGCTCTGGGACCAATCAACCTGATCGCCACCATCTAAATATGCCTCCAACCGAGTCACCTTGTCCGGTCCCTGGCATATAGGTAATTCACTTGCACCACTGTAGCGCCCATTTCGGAGCACCAATGGCGTACCAACAATATCATCAATCCCCAACTGCCGATCTATATGTTCCAATAACGGCGCCATCGTGCCAGAGACAATAATCACCCGATGCCCTGCTTCCTGGTGATCCCGCAGAATGGCTATCACGTCTGGTCGCATCAGTGGTTCTGCATACTCCTTTGCAATCCAGGCAAAGGCTTTGGCCGCATCCTGAGGTGTCCACCCTTGCACCATCCAACCCATATGGCGGGACCATAGCTTTCGCATTGTTGCTTCAGACAATAAGCCAGCAAGCTGTAGCCACCAGATCGGCATGTGGGTGCAAAAAAAGAAGCCGACATGCAGACGCTTCACCCGATGGGTTTTGTGGTGTTGGACGATTCCTCTTGAGATATGACCTGTATAAAGGGTCCCGTCAAGATCGAAAATAGCGGCGATCATTTATTCCTTCTCACAGCCTTTATACTGCTCTGCTTCCTTCAACCAGTGGCAAGTCCTTGCCTGCCCTCAAACACATAGCAAAGATATCATAACTGATGCCAGTAGGAAAATGGGGTATATGTGCTGACTGGGCCGTCAACACGACTCACGAAAACGTCCATCATCCTGGTAAGATTTGCGGCAGTTAAAAACTTCACCAACATATTACGAAATCGATCTTCACCGATTAACAAGCAGACCACGAAGGTGGCCTTCGCATTGGTACGGAGAATCCCGCCAACAACCCCTCTTTCCTCTCGGTTGATGCTCCCTCTCGGATGGCGTATAATCGCCTTACTCATTGGAGGCATAATGCCAGGCAGCAAGCATAGTTCATCATCGCCTAAACCACGGACAAGCGCCGAAATCCGGCAATCCTTCCTGGACTTCTTCGAGGAGCATGGGCACACAATCGTTCCCTCCTCATCGCTGGTCCCAGGAGGCGACCAAACGCTGCTCTTCACCAACGCGGGTATGGTGCAATTCAAGGATGTCTTCCTCAGCACGGGTACCCGACCATATACCCGGGTGGCCGATTCCCAAAAATGCATGCGCGTCGCTGGCAAGCATAATGATCTGGAAGACGTCGGCCGCAACGACACCCACCATACCTTTTTCGAGATGCTTGGTAATTGGTCTTTCGGCGACTATTACAAGAAAGAAGCCATCACCTGGGCTTGGCAGCTTCTAACCGAGGAGTGGGGCTTACCCAAGGATGCTCTTTGGACGACCTGCTTTGAAGATGAGAAGAATGAAATACCTCGCGACGACGAGGCAGCTGAATACTGGCGTCAGCAACCGGGTTTTAACCCAAACCACGTGCTTTTCTTTGGGCGCGGTGAAAATTTCTGGGAGATGGCCGATACCGGTCCCTGCGGGCCGGATAGCGAGATCCATCTCGATCGCGGTCCCGAATATTGCGACAAGACGGATGAACCCAATCATATATGCCAGGTGAACGGAGATTGTCAGCGTTTCCTGGAATTATGGAACCTGGTTTTCATCCAATACAACCGCACCAGCCCAACCAGTCTCGATCCACTACCCAACACTCATGTCGACACGGGTTTGGGTTTCGAGCGTATCGTCTCTGTAATTCAAGGAGTCGACTCAAACTATAAAACCGATCTCTTCATCCCGCTCATCGAGGCCATCCAAGGATTAACCGGTCATCGTGATGAAGATTGGAGTACCAATCCCACCCCTTACCGGGTTATCGCTGATCACGCACGGGCGGCCGCCTTCCTCATCGCCGATGGCGTCGTTCCTGGCAACATCGGTCGGAATTATGTTTGTCGCATGGTCATCCGTCGAGCAAGCCGTTTTGGGGGCAAAATCGGCCTTGATGAACCATTCCTGGCTGAGATCGCTAAGATCGTCATTGAGCATTATGGGAGTTCTTACCCCGAATTGGTACGCAACCAGACCGCCATTACCCAGACAATCACTGACGAAGAGCGACGATTCCAGCGTACTCTCGATACCGGTATCTCTCGCCTGGTGAGCTTAATGGAAGAAACCCGTGCTTCAGGCTCGGAAACCCTTACCGGCGAAAGCGCATTTGACCTTTACGCCACCTATGGCCTTCCATTTGAAATCACCCGTGATATCGCCGGTGAGAACGGTATGCAGGTAGAGGAAGCTGGATTTCACCAGGCCATGGAAACCCATCGACTGGCATCTAGTTCAGACTTGGAACACGGCCAACAGGTCGAACAAGATACCAAGCTCTATATTCAAATCCTGGCTGAATTGCAGCAGGCGGGCGATCTGGGATCGGAGGGGGTTGTGTACGACCCGTATAGCGGGTTCGAGAATGAGGGACCTATCCTGGCGCTAGTCGTAAGCGGATCGCAGGTCCAATCCGCCTCTCCCGATGACCGAGTAGCCGTGGTCTTACCACGAACCTCCTTCTATGTCGAAGCTGGTGGGCAGGTTTCCGACACCGGTACGATCGTATCGCTGGATGAACCACGGTGGGAGATCGTTGTGAAAGATACCAGGCAACCGATCAGCGGGTTGATAATCCATATCGGAGTGGTAACCGCTGGCGAGCCGACGGTTGGTGACCAGGCAATGGCCGCTATCGACAAGACCCGTCGTTGGGATATCATACGAAATCACACCGCCACTCATCTGCTGCATGCCGCGTTGAGGCGAGTACTCGGTGAACACGTCCGGCAAGCGGGGTCGTTAGTGGCACCCGATCGCCTGCGCTTCGATTTCACCCACTCGGAGCCGATGACGGTCGAAGAATTCGAACGAGTAGAGCAGATGGTGAATGATGCCATCTTTGCTAACCATGAGATCAACGTCAGCTTCAAACCTCGCACTGAAGCTGTCGCTGAAGGGGCCATGGCGCTTTTCGGCGAGACCTATGGCGAGACGGTGCGCACAGTGAGCATCGGCGATGAACAGCGGTTATCATACGAATTATGCGGTGGGACCCATGTGAAAGATACAAGTACCATCGGCACCTTCCTTATCACCAATGAGGGTAGCGTGGCCGCTGGTATTCGTCGAATAGAAGCTGTCACCGGACAGGGTGCTCAAAGCTTAATCCACCGCCGCCTTGACATCCTAAATCGATTATCAGAACGACTTGGCACCGCTCCGGAGACTGTTGAAGCCAGACTGGACGCGCTGCTAGACAATCGCGACAGCCTTGAACGTGAAATCGGACTGCAACGAGAGCAGATTGCGTTGTCTCAATTTCAGGCGCTTCAAACTAAAGAATATGCTGGTATATCTATACTCACCGGAAACATCCCCAATGCCGACGTAGACCTGCTTCGACGAATGACCGATCGATTTCATGAAGGAAATCCCAGCGGCGTTGTAGTACTGGCCTCAGTATCCGAAAAACGGCCATTGATCGTCGCTGCAGTAAGTAAAGACCTCGTGGCACGCGGCTTGCACGCTGGAGAGCTGGTCAAAGCCGTGGCCAAAGTGGTTGGAGGTGGAGGTGGCGGTAAACCGACAATGGCCCAGGCTGGAGGAAAAAATCCGGATAAACTACCTGAAGCGCTGGCGGTCGTACCTGAATGGGTCAAAACCCACTTGGCTTAATCCGCTGCTTACCGAACAACACAAACCCCGGTGAAATTACATATAATTTACCTCGATCCACATGAAGATTATGTATCAGCCCTAGATAAACTAAGCTGGGCGAAGGCTCCGCGCATCCTCCTCGTTTGGCCGAGACGGGGGAGGGTACTCACTCGGCGACTTGACTTGATCCTACTCCAACGAAATGCAATACAACGAAGCGCACAAATCGGTTTGGTTACCCATGACCCTGAGGTGATGGCGCACGCTAAAGACCTGGCAATTCCCGTCTTCGATTCGTTAGACTATATTCCCGAGGATGGTTGGATCAGACGTGCTCGGAAACAACTGAAAAAGGAACGACGGCGAGGACCGCCTCCAGCGGATTTGCTCACCCCTCCAGGCACAGTCACCCCATCCCAAGTACATATCCTAAGCAAAATCATAAACCTATCGCTTACTGTACTAGCCCTCGGTGTTTTACTCCTCCTGGCTGCGGTGATCGTACCCGCAGCCGAGATCACTCTAGCCCCCACAACCTACACTCAGGAGCTCGAACTTTTCCTCTCACTGGAGCCAAATGTAGAAATTCTCGAGGATCATGACAGTATCCCTGCGCGCTGGGAACAAATTCATGTTGAAGGTAGCCTGCGCTTACCCACCACCGGTTCGATCGCAGTACCAGCCGATTTCGCTACCGGTACGGTGATATTTACTAACTTGACCTCAGATCCCATTACCCTTCCCTCCAATACCGGATTACGGCCGAGTGCGAGCGACAATCTTCGTTATGTAACCACAGAACAGGTCAGCCTGCCTGGCGAGGAAGATTCCCAGGTCAGCGCCGGGGTGCAAGCTGTCTCCCCGGGGCAAGCTGGCAATCTGCCCGCAGGTGAAATCAACGCTGTAGAAGGTCCCCTTGGACTGCTGGTTGTGGTAACCAACCCTGAACCGATGACTGGGGGAGGCGACGAGACCAGAGCGGCAGTGTCTTCCACCGACCGCAATAGGCTGATGCGGAACCTAAAGAATCAGTTGATTGAACAAGCCGCGACCGAATTATCCGGAGTACTGAACCCGGACGAAGCGCTTGTCCAAGA
>JAUVOZ010000069.1 GCA_030598885.1 Anaerolineae bacterium
AATCCGTCCAGCGGGTATTGCTCAAAGCGCTGGCCAAAGACCGGGAGGATAGATACAAATCAGTAGATGAGATGGTGGCGGCTTTCCGCGCCACGACGGTTGAGGGTGATGTTGGTGTTCTCATCCCCGACACGACACCCCACATCGATACCATGCCAGTTCGGACCCAAGGAGAGCCAGTAGTGCCCGCAGCCTTGGTTCCACCAACTGAGCCACAGCGTGATGTTGTCCATGAAATCGCTCAAGCGGCAGTTCCCAGTACGGAACCGATAACCAAGGGTCGTCGGCAGTGGTTTTGGGTTGTTGGTGGTCTGGTGCTTACCTGTATATTCTTCTTTGTATTCTTGGCAGTGGTCAATCGATCAAGGGATGGGCTGCCATTGGGAGATTTAAGAGAGCCAGTCGATAAGGAACTTGAGATCACGGTTCCCAGAGAATTTGTTGGTGAACAGAATCCTGAGCAGCACCTCAATCAGGCTGAAGAATTCCTTGCAGCCGGCGACGACATCGCGGCCACGAAAGAGTTTGCTATAGCTGGTGAACTTTTTCTTGAGGTTGGCGAGCATGTAGCTGCGGTGAAGGCTTATAACCGGGCGGTGGAAATCTCGGATAGACCTTTACCCGCTCAACATTTATTGATCGACTCTATGACACAAGCGCTCTTCCTCGGTGCGCCAGAGGAGGCGATGCTGCCATATATCGAGCCCATCTTGGAGGAGTATCCAGATTGGGTACCAATCCAGGTCGTAATGGCCAGAGCCAGGTTGAATTCAGGTCATCATGATGAGGCTCTAGGCATGATTGAACGAGTGCTCGGGGAGGCACCAGAAGATCCTCTTGCCTTAGTTGTCTTAGTTGAATATTACCTAGAAATTGGAGAGTTTGATGAGGGGCGTGAGCTTATCAGTAAATTGCTGGGTGGACAAAGGCTACCGGTTTGGTTGACCAAGCATCTAGAAGCATTGAAACGTAGGTTTTAGAATAATATAACCGAGGGTCGTACGACCCGTACCCCACTTGTGACCGGTAATTGTAAGATAAGGCTACGATCGATTTTAAGAGCATCGAGTTAGTTGCTTTAAACGGTACGCTTGATTACATAGTGAGCGAGTTCGTGTAAGGCTTCCTTCTCGGGAGTATCAGGCATACCGTCCAACATTTCTTCGCCTGCAGAGACGAATCTGTCAGCTTGTTCTAGTGTCTGGTCGATGGCGCCAGAGGACCGAATTGCATCGATCAGTCGCTCGATTCCTTGGTCATCCATCTCACGTTGTCGTAACTTCTCAATCAGCTTATCACCCTCAGGATTAGCTTCTAAGTAGTATAAGGTGGGTAAGGTGATCAATCCCTGCCGCAGATCATTGGTAACTGGCTTTCCGACATGCTCTTGATCGCTGATGAAGTCGAGAACATCATCCACAATTTGGAAGGCAATCCCAATGTGATATCCAAATGATTTCATAGCGTCGATTACCTCACTTTTGCTCCCGCTGAGTATGGCGGCGCCCTCCGTCGACATCTCAAAGAGTGAGGCGGTCTTAGCGTATATACGGTCGAAATATTCCTGGTGAGGGTCAATAATCTGAGCATTGAAAAGTTGGGTGATTTCGCCGTTAACAATAGTCATCAGCGTACGGGCGTAGATTTTCATAAGCTCTTTCGAGCCGATGGTGGATGCTAGATGAGCAGCCCGGGCAAAAATATAATCCCCGGTGAGGACAGTCGCACCAGGGCTCCATTTTGTATTCAGGGTTGGGATACCTCGGCGCAGCATAGACCCGTCGATCAGATCATCGTGGACAAGTGTGGCGGTATGGAGCATCTCGATGGAGGCGGCCAAATTGATGCTTTCTTCGTGATTTGCGCCCAGCATTCCACTGGTAAGCAGGACTAGAATGGGGCGGATGCGTTTCCCTCCTGAAGAGAGCAGATGCTCAATAGCTTCGTTTAAGCTCGGGTGATGCTGGTATTGGCTGAATAGCATGCGAGCCTCAACCTCGAGCAGATCCGGTCGTACGAGATCAAAGAATGTGGCTGTTTTCGTTTTCATGATTCCAATTAAAAAGGTTTATAGCATTCTGTGAAGTCTTTGTTGCAGCTTCGGTTAGGCTGATTGAGTGAAGCTCCGCAAATCGCTCTGCTATTAACCTCACATAAGCCGGCTCGTTTCGTTTGCCACGGTTTGGATGGGGAGCTAAGAATGGAGCGTCGGTTTCTAGGATCTGACGTTCTAATGGTAGTTGACCAGTGATTTGATGTAGAGCCTGTGCATTGCGGTAGGTTACCGGACCTGCCACGCCAATATAAAATCCCCTGGCAATTGCTATTTTTGCTGTTTCAAGATCAGCTGAATTGGCGTGCAGCACACCTGCTTTACCGTCAAGTCTCGGCGGGAGATCCATCGACCATGTAAGCAGGTGATCCATGATGTCGTCAATCGCTTGGCGATTATGGATGACGACTGGTCGTTCAAGTTCAGCAGCCAAGTCAAGTTGAGCTTTAAATGCAGCTCTCTGGATCTCCGGACGGGACAGGTTACGATAATAATCAAGTCCTATCTCACCAATGGCTACAACCTTAGGCGAACGAGCCAGCATCCGGAATTCTGTCTGTGTGACGTTATTCCAAGTCTCTGCATAGTGCGGATGAACGCCGACAGCGGCGAACACATGTGGATGCTGTTCCGCCAATTCAACCGCACTCCGGCTTGTAGCCAGGTCCAAACCGGGGACAAGTAGACGATTTACGCCAGCCTCCCGGGCGCGAGCAAGCACTTGTGACCGATCCTGATCGAAATCGGATAGCATCAGGTGGCAGTGCGTGTCCGCTAGAAATGCTGAACATGTATTCATTTGATGCCCACGATTTTCAACCCGTCTTGCAGGATGGGTTGCACCCGGTCTGCTTGAGTAGTCTCGCAATATACCCGCACGATCGGCTCGGTGCCTGAAAAGCGGATCAGTAGCCAGCCACCGTCTTCGAGCGAGAACTTAAACCCATCCAGTGTATTCAAGTCGGTGACCTGTAAACCACCGATTGTCACCGGTTGAGCTGTGCGGACCTGCTCTTCAACTTCGGACCGTTCTCGCGAGGGTAAGGGTGAATCGATCCGATTGTAGAAATGTGGTCCCACTTGTTCGAAAAGCAGTTCGACCAATTCCGATGGTTTACGGTTAAGGCGAACCATCAGATCCAACATGTATAGTCCGGCTAATATACCGTCACGTTCGGGGATGTGCCGGCGGAAGGCATAACCACCAGACTCCTCACCGCCAATTAACGCGTCCACTTCTAGCATCTTCGGGGCGACATACTTGAACCCAACACCAGTCTCGTAGACGGGGACTTGATATTGATGTCCTAGTTTGTTGAGCATGGTGGTTGTTGAAAGTGTTTTAACGATGGGGCCGCGTTCACCTCGCACTTCAAGAAAATAATATGCTAAAAGACCAAATACTCGCAGTTGGTCAACGAACTGGCCGTTTTCATCCCCAATTCCTAATCGATCTGCGTCGCCATCTGTAATCAAGAGCACATCAGCACTATGCTCAATCGTGGCAGCCAGACCAATATCTATGTTAGGAGGGATTGGCTCGGGCCGTAACATTTCAGGGAAGATCGGATTGCGTTGGTTGTGGATTTCGATGACCCTGGTCGATCCGCCCTCAAGGAGCTTTGTAAACCATCCGCTCCCATTACCCCACATGGCGTCGATTAGCACGGTCAGTCCCGCTTTACGCAGGGGATCCAGATCGATTAATCGTTTGATTTGTTCAATGTAGGCGGGCGAGGGGTCAAAACGCTCTACTTTACCGCTGGACATAGCTTGATCAATGGGTTTGCGGGGAATGTTGAGGTCATCGTCAGGGATTTTTGCTTCTATTTGCAGCAGTCCGTCCGGATCAACCGCACCACCATAACGGTTACGTACTTTAAACCCATTGTCACTGGAGGGATTATGAGAGGCGGTTATATTAACCGCTCCCGCCGCGCGTTGGTTGACCACAGAGTATGAGATCGTTGGAGTTGGTGCAGGTCCATCAGTAAGGAGAACGTGCAACCCATGAGCGGCCAAAACCTCGGCGGCCACGATGGCAAATGCCTCCGAGCCGAACCGTTGATCGTAACCAATGACGACGGGCTTTTGGTCGCCCTCGACCTCTATCAAGTAGCGGGCGAAACCATGTGCACAGCGCCGTACTGCTGAGTAGGTGTAATTGTCGGCAATACGACCACGCCAACCGTCGGTGCCAAAAATAATAGGCTGAGACGCCATCCTGCCTCCTCGCGTGCAGGCTTCGTTTGAAAGCTGACATCAAGCGGGCCAGGCGTGGATTAACCTGGCCTTTTCTACCTGGGGCGGGCCAGTTTGCTTGATGCGTTTTTGGATTGCACAAGCTAGCGACCCTCTTGCGCGTGCATTACAGCTTCAGACGGTGGAAATTATACCGTGAAAGACTATGAGAGACCAGATAAGGTTGCCAAAGATGATGCTTCATGATAAACTATCGTCCATTGCTGCGCCTTGCGCAAGGCGAGCTTTCCGCTACTAGCCTGTGCCGCCCGGCACAGAGGCGAAGGGCAATCCCGAGGAAAGGTGACTTCTATGCGCAACTATGAATTAGCATATATCGTTGATCCAGATCTGGAAGAGCAAGCTCTCACAGACCTTGAAGAAAAAGTCAAGGGCTGGATCGAAGCCGTGGGTGGTAAACTCAGTGAAATCGACCGATGGGGTAAACGGCGTCTGGCTTATCCGATAAATAAGAAGACCGACGGCTACTACTTCATTATTACAATCGAAATGCCACCTCAAGCAGGAGCACTAATTGAGCGCGATCTACGTTTGAGCGAACCAATCCTTCGTTTCATGATCACCTTAAAAGAACCCTCCTGATAGTTCAGTAAATGCAAGATGGTTCTTGAAGAAAGGAGTCTGGAATGAGCCGCGGCTTGAACAAGGTGATGATCATTGGCCATCTCGGGCGAGATCCCGAAATGCGCTATACACCTTCAGGTCGACCAGTCACAACCTTCAGTGTGGCAACGTCTCGCTCGTGGCACTCAGCCGATGGTGCGCGCCATGAAGAAACTGAGTGGTTTAATGTCGTCTCCTGGGGAAGCCTGGCTGAGATCTGTAACCAACATCTACATAAGGGGCAACAGGTATATATCGAAGGACGGCTGCAGACCAGGCGTTGGGAAGATGCTGAGGGGAACAAACATTTCACCACCGAATTGGTGGCCAGAGAAATGATCATACTCAGAGAACGACGTGATATTAGCAGGTCGTACGAAGCTGGATCAGGAGATGAAGGGGAGGAGTACTCCGTTTAACCCTGCATTCAGTAGGTTTCACCGCCCGATCA
Organism: Anaerolineae bacterium; assembly: GCA_030598885.1. Taxonomy (GTDB): domain Bacteria; phylum Chloroflexota; class Anaerolineae; order Anaerolineales; family E44-bin32; genus DUEZ01. The sequence goes on from JAUVOZ010000069.1 coordinate 5,370, forward strand.
GGCCGGTGGAGGAGTTAGTCCATTGACTGGAGATACCCGAAATGCATCGAGTAATGACACCGATCGTCGAAGAAGACCGACCGGCAGGCGCCGCTATACGCGCCGTCCGCGAGTTTGTAAATTCTGTGCTGAGAAGGCAACCGCGATTGATTACAAGCAGCATGAACTCCTGAAACGGTATGTAACCGAGCAGGGAAAGATCCGATCACGTCGCCAAACGGGGACATGCGCCAAACACCAACGAATGCTGGCACGAGCAATAAAACGTGCTCGGCATATGGCTTTTCTTCCTTTTGCTGCTGATCGGTTAAGGTGATTTCAAGCGTCGTGAAGGAAATGGACGAAGCTGGTTTTGTTCCTTTTTCCCGCCAATAAGATCAACTGAGGAGAATGGTAAGAATGAAAAAACGACGGGCCAAGTCCGTGGTTACAAAAAAACACATGGCCCGGGCAAAGAGAGAGCGAATCCAGAGAAACTGGATCATTGCTGGCGCCATCATCACTGCTTTGACTATTGTCGGCATTCTTGGCTATGGATTGGTGTACACTCAGATTATCAAGCCGCAGCAGCCGGTAGTCACCGTCGATGGCCAAGAAATCTCCAACCGCGAGTTCCAGGGTCGAATTCGTTTAGCTTTATCACCAGAAAGCGATCCGTTAACTGTTAGCTATCAGGTTCTGAACGAATTGATTGACGACTTGATCATAAGGCAGGAGGCTAACCGGTTGGGGATCACGATTACTACAGCAGATGTCGATAGAGCGATTCAACAATCCTTCGGTTATTTCCCCGATGGTACTCCAACCTCAGTACCAACAAGTACGCCTGACCCAACCGGAATGGCCGAAACCACTGCCACATCGACGGTTAACCCCAGCCCGACAGTTGGATCGACATCTACGTCAACCTCGACTTCGACGCCTAGACCGACAGCCACGGTTTATACGCATGAAGCATTTGAGGAAAATTATCATAACTTCCTTGAGGTTTTAGCTGACCAATACGAATCAACCGAAACAGATTACCGTACATTACTAGAAGCTCAGTTATATCGGGAACGTCTCATTGAGAACTTCGAAGACATGGTTGCGCGAGAGCAGGAGCAAGTTTTGCTACGGCATATTCAGGTAGAAGAGCGTGAGGTAGCTGATGACATATTAACACGCTTAGATGATGGTGAAGCCTGGGAGGACTTGGTAGCAGAGTCATCGGAGGATATATTAACCAAGGACACGGGTGGTGATTTGGGATGGTTGCCATTAATGACCATAGTTGAGCGATATGATCTGACAGCAAGTCTTGTGTTTGAAGTACCTATTGGTGATATCGTGGGTCCGATTGAGACCCAACAGGGTTGGCACTTGTTCGAAGTGGTAGATCGCGGGGAACGTTCGCTTGATGAATATTCATACTATCAAGCAGTGCAGAACGAATTTATTTCGTGGTTGAATGCCCAGCGCGAGTCCTCTGATATTGTATTTGTAGAAAATTAATATCGAGGAGCTTGAGCTTTGTTAAAGCTGAATGGTCTAGGGGGCCATCCTTCGACTTCAGCCTGAGCTTCTCTCAGGCTTCCGCTCAGGATACAAATCTATTAATACAATAACCTCACGAACATATCTTTGATAATACCTAAAAGAGACTAAGCTCGAGAAAGTGAATAACATATGTATGGTGTTAGTAAAGACCACACCTCACATATACCCCGTTTTCATAATTTAACTCCCCTTTTGTAAGTGGTTTCATCGATTAATGATTAACAAACTAATTGCACTTGTACTAATGTTTGACCTAAAATAGGCAAGCCAGCGGAGTAACTCCCCACAACTGGTACACTCTTTATTTACTACCGGGCTGAGTGCTTAATTTCGACTCAGGTTGGTTTGTATATGCACTTATGAGTTGCTGAACGAATGGCTGTTTGTGGGCTTTATCTTCACGTGTACCTGGGCGAGCCTCATTTGAGAGCTTGAGGCCTCTTGATGGGTGAGTGGGCTGGAGATATACTGGACACAGGTTGGCGATCATGAAACTGGAAGGATTGATCGAAATCTTACCGGAAGGAACTAGTCCTGCAGATCGGGACTTGGTTAAACGCGCCTATAAAGTTGCTCAAAAAGCGCATAAGGGCCAGAAGCGGGCTTCCGGTGAGCAGTATATCCAGCATTGTCTAGCGGTGGCGGCTATCCTGGCTGAGCTTGGAGCGCCTATCCCGGCGATTATGGCTGGGCTACTGCACGACACTGTGGAAGATACTGAAGTCACCTTGAAGGATCTAAAGCGAGATTTTGGGGATGAAGTGGCTTCATTGGTGGATGGGGTGACTAAATTAACTCAATTGCCGCGGGTCAGTCGACGCGATAAGGGAACTAAAAGTGTAGGTGCCTCCAAGGGGGAATTAGCCAAGGAAACACTCCGGAAAACCTTTTTAGCGATGGGTGACGATGTACGGGTGGTTGTGATCAAGCTCGCCGACAGATTGCACAATATGCGAACTTTGGCTCATCTGCCAGCTGAGAAACATCGACGTATCGCTGAGGAAACGCTGGAAATATTCGCCCCGTTGGCCAATCGATTGGGTATCTGGCAGATGAAGTGGGAGTTGGAAGACCTCGCTTTTCGTTATGTATATCAAGAGGAGTATAGGGGGATCGCCGCTCACGTCGATGAAAGACGGGTTGATCGCGAAAAGGCATTACGAGAAATCAGCCTCCGACTGAAGTCTGTTTTAGCTGAGTTGAACATTCAAGCGGAAGTCACTGGACGACCCAAGCATCTCTACTCAATTTACCGCAAGATGGAACGTAAGGATGTACAGTTCGATATGGTTTATGATGTGCGTGGATTACGGGTCATCGTCGAGAGTGAATCGCAATGTTACCTAGCCTTAGGTGTGATTCACAACGAGTGGAAACCAGTGCCGGGTACATTTGATGATTACATTGCTACTCCCAAGGATAACTTCTATCAGTCCCTTCATACAGCGGTCATCTACGACGACGGCAAGACGCTTGAGGTACAGATTCGTACCCCAGAAATGCATAAGAATTCCGAATTTGGCATCGCTGCACACTGGCATTACAAAGAAGGTCGCCGAAGCGGGGATGCTTTCGAGCAGCGTATCTTGTGGCTGCGGCGGTTGATGGAATGGCGCCAAGACATAGATGACGCGGCTGATTTCGTCGATGCGATGAAGTCGGATGTTTTTGACGATCGGGTTTACGTTTTCACCCCCAAAGGCGATATCATCGATCTGCCTGCTGGGTCGACCCCCATCGACTTTGCATATCATATCCACACCGATATCGGACACCGTTGCCGTGGTGCTAAGGTCAACGGCAAACTTATCTCCCTGAGCAATAACCTTCAAACCGGCGACTCGGTTGAAGTCCTGACCTCCAAGCGCGGTGGTCCCAGCCGAGATTGGCTCAACCCCAGCTTGGAAATGGTTAAGAGCCAACGGGCGCGCAGCAAGATTCGACAGTGGTTCCGGCGACGAAACCGGGAGTTGAATGTTTCCCATGGCCGCCTGCTGCTGGAACGGGAATTACGGCGTCTGGGTATTGAAGGAATCTCCTATGAAAGAATCGCTCATGACCTGGGTTATTCCCAGGTAGATGATTTATTAGCTGCTATTGGCTGTGGGGATGTTCATCTGGGCAAGATTGTTGCTCAGGTCGTAGAGGAGGATGAGCAAGGTTTAGATATAGCCACTGAGGTTGAAGAGGTACTGCCCACTGAATTTGCGGGGGATGAGGTCAGTATCCTCGGCCTGTCAGGATTGCTCGTCCGCTTAGGTCGTTGCTGTAATCCTGCACCTGGTGATCCAATCATTGGCTATATCACTCGAGGTCGTGGAGCAACTATTCATCATCAGGGTTGTCCCAACGTATTACGCATCAAGGATAGAGAGCGGTTAGTTCAGGTGTCCTGGGGGCACGCCAAGCAGACCTATCCGGTGTCCGTCCGCATTCAAGCCTATGACCGAGAGGGACTGATGCGCGATGTGTCGACACTGGTTTCTAATGAAGGGATCAGCATGTCTTCGGTTCACCTTTCAACCAAGGACAGCTTGGCGATTTTTGATTTAGTGATGCTGATCACAGACATTAGGCAGTTAAGCCGTGTCCTAAATCGCCTGGAAGCGTTGCCCAATATCCTTGAAGCTCGTCGACTTCGACCTGGATGAACAAATGTGACTTTCGTGAGAGAAACCATTTGGCTGAAACTGTGTTAAAAACATCCCTAAGTGTTACTCAAGCTCTTGCTCGACTGCTGGCTACAATACATCCCCTGCAAAAAGAGCAGGTTCCTTTAATTGACTGCTTGGGTCGCGTGTTGGCGCAGGATGTCATAGCCGAAATCGATCTCCCTCCATTTTCCAACTCAGCTATGGATGGCTATGCTGTGAG
>JAUVOZ010000166.1 GCA_030598885.1 Anaerolineae bacterium
CCTGATGTTTCATGTGTCCGGGTCCTGGTAGTGCTTGACGCACTCCAATGATCCGGATTTTTACAACCAGCTACTTTGTTAGAAGTCGGCCTTATTTTTGGGCTAAACATACTTGCTAGACTGGAAATTGGTTTATATTAAGGGATATAGGAACCAACGAACCGACCGGAAGTGCTGGGTTTTGCCTTCCTAGTTCTTAACTGATCCAACTTTGGAGAAAGGTTTAATCGATGAATTTGTCTATATTTCAAACAGAATCAGAGGCACTCGCCGATGAGATCATCGCCCAACGTCGTGATTTTCACCGTCATCCTGAACTCGGATTTCAAGAACATCGTACTGCCGGAATTGTGGCCGATGCTATGAACGACCTTGGTCTGAAGATTTGTACCGGGGTGGCGGAAACAGGTGTGATCGCACTGCTTAAAGGGGAACGGCCTGGTCCTACCATTTTACTGCGCTTCGATATGGATGCGTTGCCCATACAGGAGGAAACGGGTGCTTCGTACGCCTCGACATTTGATGGAGTGATGCATGCCTGTGGACATGACGGCCATACAGCTATTGGAATGGCGGTAGCGAAGCTGCTGCATGGTCATCGTCAGGAACTTCCGGGCACGATCAAGCTTGTATTTCAGCCAGCAGAGGAGGGACTAAACGGTGCTGAACGTATGGTGGAAGAAGGTGTTCTGCTGGATCCAACACCGGACTATACATTGGCGATGCATCTATGGAATGGCAAACCAGTGGGTTGGATTGGGGTCACGCCGGGTACCGCTATGGCCGGCAGTGAGAGGCTCGAAATAGAGATAGCCGGACGCGGTGGCCATGGTGCAGCTCCGCACCAGACGGCTGACCCGGTCCTGGCTACAGCTCAGGTGATTTGTGCGTTGCAATCGGTCGTCTCGCGCAATCTAGACCCTGGTAAACCGGCAGTGGTGAGCGTGACGCAAATCCGGGCAGGGGATGCTTTTAATATCATCCCCTCCAGGGCTTTTTTGGGGGGTACGATCCGTACCTTCGGTGGTGAGGTTCGAGATTTGGTTCTCCAACGAGTTAAGGAAATCGTTTGTGGTATTGCAGAGGCGATGGGCTGCGAAGCGAAGGTGAAAATTAAACGCCTGACACCACCGGTGATCAACAACCAAGCGTTGGCAATAAGAATACAGTCGTTGATTAAGAGGGTGTTCCCTGAAGCGATTGTCGATTCGGAAGAGGTGGTAATGGGTTCTGAGGACATGGCTTTTATGATGGAAGATGTACCTGGTTGTTACATGTTTGTCGGATCAGGCAATCCAGCAAAGGGATTGGATGCACCTCATCACAACCCTCATTACGATTTCGATGAAGTCGTACTACCAAAGGCATCTGCACTGATGGCAGCGGCGGCTTGGATGCTTCTGGAGGGAGAGTGAGCCAACCGAGTCAGGTGTTTCGGCATCCACCGTCCGACGGCTGGATTGTGATTTCTGGTCCAGTGCCAACTTTTGGCAGTGAATCACCCCAGTTGGCAGAGCGGTTGATTGAGCGGGTTGATCTATCCCGCACGTCGATGTGTCTATTGATGGGGGAAATGATCTCGGAAGAATTACATCTCTTCATCGACGATGTGGAGGCATTGTTGGATGCGCCAGTGGTAGTGATCCGGGCTCAGAACATTTCGGAGCTTGAGTGTGAGGAGTTGTATGCAACTGCGGGTTTAATCCTGTTGACCGGGGGGCAAACGCAAGATTGGATACGATCTCTCGAATTACCGGAGTCATGTCTTAAGATTGGGCGATTATTAGAGGACTGCGGATTGGTATTAGCGACCGGACCGGCAGCGTCGGCTCTTGGGTCATGGGTTTTCATAGATATCGATGAGAAACCCGTTCCCGGTCTGGGATGGATGGATGGAGCGGTTGTGCTTCCCAAGGTTCAGGATCCTATTACGATCCCAGGTGTAATAAAATTTATATCTCAACATGATCTCTCATATGCGCTCGGTTTTCCCCACGGTGCCATTTTAGCTCTAGGACCGAAGGGAGAGGTGGAGGTGTGGGGAGGGACACCGCCCATAATCGCTCTAGGTCGAGGATGGGATGCCTTATGAACGTTGACAACCGACCTCCCCTGTTGGATTTAAATAATCCTCCGAAAAGGGTGGTAAGCCTGGTGCCTTCGATGACCGAAAGTCTATTCGACCTCGGAGCAGGAGATTATCTGGTCGGGATCACAGATTTTTGCCAGGTTCCTGAGGATACGGCACAGCGCATAATCCGTATTGGGGAACCAAAATCCCCAGACATTGCGAAGGTGATCGACCTGGCGCCAGAGCTTGTGATCGTCAATCAGGAAGAAAACCGTCTGGAAGATGTAGTGGCGATAGAGGAGGCTGGGCTCAGAGTCTGGGTAACTTTCCCTCGAACAGTACAGGAAGCCATTGAGATCCTTTGGTTGTTGGTGCGTCTTTTCCATGTTGAAGGGTTAAGTTCGTCACGGATTAGAACCCTCGAGGTGACCGTTGAATGGACCATACATGCTTCACGTAGTCGTCCACCAGTGAGGTTATTTTGCCCAATTGAAGGCGGGAAATCAACCCACGGTGATTGGTGGATGACTTTCAATCGAGAGACTTATGCTCATGATTTACTCTCTTGCTGCGGTGGATTAAACATCTTCGCGGACCGCATTCGTCGCTACCCACTTGAAGCGGATATGGGCTTGGCAGATTCTGAAGACCCGGGTAAGCGTGACACTCGGTATCCTAGGGTAACTCCAGATGAAGTGATAGCCCTCGCTCCGGAAGTTATCTTGCTACCGACTGCAGTGTCGATTGGGGATGTTCTATATGCTCAGCTTACCGAACTGCTGGACAGTACTCCGGCTGTGCTTGAAGGACGTGTGCACCAGATCGATGGCAGACTGATTACCTGGCACGGCACCCGCCTCGCAAAATCGATGGCGGAGATTCCCACCTACCTGCAACAATAAGGAAGAAAATAACAACACTCTTAGTGTCGGGGCGTTCAGGGTGGAAAAAATTTGTATTGGAGGGGATATGGCGAAAGTAAGCATTATCGGTGCAGGCCAAACTGGTGCCACGACTGCGTTATGGCTTGCACAACGCGAGATTGCCGATATCGTCCTGGTAGACATCGTTGAAGGTAAGGCTCAAGGTAAATCGCTCGATATGACTGAAGCGATGCCGGTGATCGGATCCGATGTTAGAGTTATTGGGTCCAACAGCTATGATAAAACAGCCGGTTCGGATATCGTGGTTATTACCGCTGGGTTGTCGCGTAAGCCAGGGATGAGTCGTGATGATCTATTGGATACCAATGGTGGTATTGTACGCAGCGTGATTAGTGAATCGTTGGAGGCTTCTCCTGGGGCGATATTTATAATCCTCACCAATCCGCTGGATGCTATGAGCTACTTGGCAATGAAGGTCAGCGGGTTGTCGAGGGAGCGGGTTATCGGGCAAGCAGGCATCCTAGATTCAACCCGAATGAGGTCGTTTGTGGCGTTGGAATTGGGCGTGAGTGTACACAATGTACATTGCTACGTGTTGGGTGGTCACGGGGACGACATGGTTCCTCTGACCCGCCACTCGAATGTAGCCGGTGTTCCATTGATCGATGCCTTGCCACCAGATCGGCTGGAGGCGATTGTAGAACGCACACGTAAAGGTGGAGGTGAGATTGTAGGTTTGCTCAAGACAGGGAGCGCCTATTATGCGCCAGCCGCTGCTTTGGCTCAGATGGTGGAAGCTATCCTGCTCGATCGAAACTTGATCATCCCGGCGTCGGTCTACCTTCAAGGTGAATATGGTCAATCAGACATTTGTTTCGGCGTGCCAGCGAAGTTGGGGCGTGGTGGATTTAAAGAGATCATCGAGTACGATTTAAATCAAGCGGAGCAGCAGGCTCTGGAGAGGTCAGCCTCGCATGTCAGGGAGTTGATTGGAGCGTTAAATCTGTAGCCATTGCTGCGCATAGCCATCCGATTTATTAGTTTTTTGTGGTATGGGAACCGCATTTATTAATAGTATTAGGCTACGAAGCCCGGTGGATGATCGCCGGGCTGCTATTGTTAACCCTTTGGCTTATTACAAAATATGGGTCTCCTCCAATAACTATGGAATGTTGACATAATATTATTGATATGTATGTCATTTACTTCAAAGCAAATTCATACTATCTACCTGTTCCTGTAGAGGCGGCTCC
>JAUVOZ010000150.1 GCA_030598885.1 Anaerolineae bacterium
AACGGCGTCATGAACCTAATTGTGGTTCACCCAATTTAGATAAATGTGGAAGTTGTGATGAAAGCCGAGCCAAACACGAAGCATATACCGGTTCTCGTCCTAACCACCACTGATGATCTCCGCGAAGTATCCCGATGTTATTAGCTAGGCTGCAGTGTCAACATAACCAACACGGTGGACTACGAGAAGTTTTCGTACGTGATTCATAAACCAGGGTTGTTCCTGGCGGTGGTTACCATCCCTAACGGGGAGTGAGCGATGTGACTAAAATCAAACCAACCCGGATCCTATACATGGAAGACGATCCCGGCATGGCCCGTCTCTTTAAGAAGAAGCTTGAGCGGATGGGTTACGTGGTTGACTTGGCCCGAGACGGTGAAGAAGGCTTGAATATGTACGATGCTGGTTCCTACGATCTCGTAGCTGTGGATCACCATCTGCCCGTATACAATGGGTTGGAGGTGATACGTACCCTGGCCTCCCGTGGCAATCTGCCGCCCATGATTATGATCACCGGAACCGGGGATGAGAAGGTCGCAGTCGAAGCCATGAAACTTGGTGCGGGTGACTACGTCGTCAAGGATGCCGAAGGAGGCTACCTCGATTTGCTGCCCACGGTGATAGACCACCTGCTTACCAAGCAGCGTTTGGTGGAGGCTAAGCAAAGAGCGGAAGAAGAACTGGCGAATTCCTTGCAAACAGAAAGAATGTACGCCGCGAAGCTAGCCCGCGAACTTGATTTAGCTTCCAGCATACAGCAAACCCTGATCTCGTCATCTCCTGCCTCAATGAAGGGGCTCGAGATGGAAGCAACCTGGCACCCAGCAGGCGAGATGTGTGGAGACTTCTTTAGCTTGGTACCTATCGACGACGAAAGGCTCGCGGTATGGATGGGAGACGTTTCAGCCAAGGGGGTGCCGGCTGCCCTCATAATGGTGTTGGTCGACACATTTTTAAAGGTGGACATGGCAAAAGCGGTCAAGCCAGGCATGATTTTAAGCCAGCTAGGCTCGACGTTGCACCAGCTTCTCATCGAGGCGGAGCAGTTGGTGACGATCTTCATCGGGATATTAGATGTGAATGATGGTCTTCTCACCTACAGCGATGCGGGTCATGGACAGGCGCTCGTGCACCGTAATGCCACTGGGGAGATTGTGAAGCTGAACGCCATCCTACCTCCTTTGGGCGTTGCGGAAGAATTTCCGGTGGTGCAGAGGGGCATCTATCTTCGAGCAGCCGACGTCCTGGTGATCTACTCCGACGGCCTTACAGAAGTTGCTTCTTCTGATGGGGAACTTCTTGGCTTGGAGCGTCTAAAGAGCATCATTAGGGATAATCACCAAAGGTCACCACGTGAAATCCAGGATGCCATTTTATCCATGGTGGGCGAGTTCAGCCAAGGCGCGGCTTTGGCTGACGACCAGACATTGGTCATCATCAAGCTAGTGGATTCCCAGCCGTCGGATCCGCAGGAGAGTTTTGTCGAGAGCGCAGAGACTCCTGCTCATATATGGGAGCTGGAGTTGGCGAGCAGCACAGAATCATTGCAATTTCTACGTGAGTGGACAGTGAGCGTATGTAAGGAAGTGAGGGGCGCGGTTGATCCGGAGCGTTTCGAATACGAATGCCAATTAGCAACCTCAGAGATAGTCACCAATGTGATCAAATATGCCTATCGAAGTGAGGATGGCAAGATCGACATACGGGCGTACCTCTTCGATGATCGTGTGGAGTTTGACTTCTTTGACCAAGGCGATGCCTTCGATATGGAGTCCGTGCTAGAGATGGATTTATCAGAACCTAAAGAAGGTGGTTATGGTCTCCGAATTACACAAAGCGTAATGGATGAGGTGGTATATGATCGAACTTCAGATGGGAAAAACCATTGGCATGTGGTGAAGGGGATCAGCTAAAGACTACTAAAACACTTGTACTTGCCTGAACATAAGCTATGCGACAGTGAGGGTGATGATAACAAGTTAAATTTAGTGGTGTAGGTGGGATTCATGTCTGCTGAAATGTCTGGATTTTATCAATATCCAGGGTGAGAAAACGTTTGAAATCAGTCATCCAGGCGCCGCGTGATGTCCTCGTCACCAATATCACCCACGGGAGGCAAGTGTTGTGAATGAAGAATCCCAAACCCGAGGAAGCCTCCGAAATCTGCTCTCGAGGGGAAATCGGCCACGGCTTGAGTTGTTGGGTTTCCGGTTTCTGGCGATCACAACAGTTTTTCTCGGCATCCGCTACTTCCTCTGGCGCTATACGGCATCGGTAAATTTCAACGCACTTTGGTTCGCCATTCCCCTGCTCCTGGCGGAGACTTACAGCTTCGTTAGTGCAGTTTTCTTCGTCCTCAACTTATGGCTTCCTCGCACCAGGATCCCTCCAGCTTCCCCGGATGATCTCACGGTGGATGTATTCATCACTGTATACAACGAACCCCTGGAGATCGTGTGGCGAACTGCCATGGCGGCATTGAACATCACCTATCCCCATCGAACCTATATCTTGGATGATGGAAGTTCGCAAGCCATTGAGCAGATGGCTCAACAGTTTGGGGTGGAATACATCAGCCGGATCGACAATCGTCACGCCAAAGCCGGCAACATCAACAATGCCCTTCGTGTCACTGAGGGGGAATTCATTCTCTACCTGGACGCTGACCAGATCCCCAAACCCCAGATTCTGGATCGCCTATTGGGTTATTTTCGTGAAGAGAGGTTGGCGTTCGTCCAAACTCCCCAACATTTCTATAACGTGCCCCCAGGTGATCCTTTCGGCAACGATGCCCCACTTTTCTATGGACCCATTCAAAAAGGGAAAGATGGTTGGGACGCGGCTTTTCTCTGCGGTACTAACGTTGTGCTCAGGCGCGAAGCTCTCATCCAGTTGGGAATGGTTTACTACGTGCAGAACATAAGTAGAGAGCTACGTTTGACTTTAAGAGAAGCTGCCCGTGCCGCGAAGAAAGCCGGTCAGATGTTGGCAGAGGACCGGGCATTGGATCCTATGGTGCCGTTGACCCAGACATTGCAACGCGTGAAGGAGACGATCCGACGTGGACGGGAAGCACTTCGCCATGGTGCGGCCATGAAAGAGGTTATCTCTACTGTCGCTGAGACGGAGGATGACTTGCGGAGCATAGAGACGGCTCTGGAACGCGCCAGGAACGACCTGAAAGAGATCGTCGTCGATCTCGAAGCGATGGGCGAAGTACAGCATGGAGCAAAGGAGGGCGATGAAGCAACCTCAAAAGCCCGTCTTCGGATAGAGCGAGACCTCCTACCGATGATTTCACGTTATGAGTCCGTTATACGGGTAGTACGTGAGGCGGCAGAAAGAGTGCGATTGGTTGTGACCGTCGAAGAGGCGCCAATGGCCACGATCAGCGTCACTGAGGATCTGGCTACTTCCTTGAGACTGCATGCTCTGGGCTGGAAGTCCATCTACCACCACGAGGTACTTGTGCACGGTTTGGCGCCGGAGGATCTGGGCTCAGCTCTTAAACAGCGTTTGCGATGGGCCCAAGGCACTTTTCAGATTTTCTTCCGGGATAATCCGCTATTTAAGAAAGGCCTGAGCGTAGGGCAGCGCCTTCAGTATTTCACCACCATTTTTACATATTTTTACGGTTTCGTGGCTGTGGTATACCTTCTCTCGCCAGCGGTCTATCTGTTTACAGGTATCGCCCCGGTCACAGCCTACTCAGTAGATTTTTTCCGTCGATTTGTTCCATACCTGATTCTAAATCAGTTGATGTTCATCTACTCTACTCGGGGGATACCGACTTTGCGAGGCCAGCAGTACCAGGTGGCGCTGTTTCCCATCTGGTTGCGGGCTTTCTTCAGTGTCATCAGTGGAAAGGACTTGGTTTTTTCGGTCACACCTAAGACGCGCCAGCGCGGTTTCTATCTCAATCTGGTCTGGCCTCAACTTGCGATAGTTGTTCTAACCGTTCTGGGCATTATGTTCGGGTTTCTCAAACTCGCCCTCGGCAGGCCAACGGAGTTAACCGGCATTTTATTGAACATCTTCTGGGGTTCGTACAACATATATATGCTGAGCGCGATTCTTCGAGCCGTGTTCTGGACACCTAGCCAGGAACGGAAGTTGGGTATCGAAGTATAGAGTGCTTACGCATCTCACGGCGTCTAACTATCAAGGAGGTTGCGCTGATGAAGATCGAAGTTTATGAATTGGCTGAGAAAATAAAGGTAATGAGATTGGATGGTCAGTTAAATGCGCACTCAGCTCTGCAATTGAAAGAGGAGATCGCGGCGTTGGTAGATGATGGTGTTATCCAGATTATTGCCAATCTGACGCAAGTTGATTTTGTCGACAGTTCTGGCTTAGCTGCCCTCGTATCGGGGATGAGGAAGACGCGCGAGGAAGGGGGGAATTTTAAATTAGTTGGCGTTCAGCCCATGGTCATGCAGGTTTTTGAACTGACCGCGCTCGATCGCGTCTTCGAGTTCCATCCAGACGAGGAAGCCGCAGCGGCAAGCTTTTAACGATAGATGCACTTGCATTTTCACTCTACGACATCGCATGAAGCAGAGCCATGCTTGTGTGAATCATCAAGCCACCCCAGCAAACCGGAGGGGGACCGGCACACAAGAGAAAATTCCTGCATAGCATCGTAGCTGCAGCATTACAAAAATACGATACAACCACCTCAAAGTACTCAAGGGGGATGAGCACAATGAAGTGGTTGCTTTTTTATTCTACTATGTATTTAGGGTTCTCGCACATCGGGCTGTTGTGTATCGATGTAAGTGCCTCGCTCCCCACTGCACTGAGGCTATAACCTGTATGATTAGATTACAACAAATCTAGTGGCTATTCAAGG
>JAUVOZ010000082.1 GCA_030598885.1 Anaerolineae bacterium
CAGGTACGACAGGCACTAGCCAGCGGGAAGGATGTCGTGATGCGCATCGACGTCCAGGGCGCCAAGACTATCCGTAACATATGCCCTGAGGCAGTGCTGATCTTTCTCTCTACCCACACTGAGGAAGAATTGGTCGAGCGCCTCAAAACCCGAAAAACCGAAACCCCCGAGAGCCTGGAACTTCGTCTGGCCACTGTCCGCCATGAAATGGAATCCGTCGAACAGTTCGATTATTACGTGCTCAATGCAGACAGCCAACTGGATGCCACAGTGGATGCTATCCTAGCCATCATCCGTGCCGAACACCAACGCACCCACCCGCGGCAGGTGGTCCTCTGAGCCTGCCACCCTCGCCTCCGCCCACCGGCAGGCCGTCGGCTACATATCGCCCTTCACCCCGACGAGGGTTAACCACGCTGCCGGCGCGGATGTCTCTCTCCCCGGTTACATATGGTCTGATCGGCGCCACCCTATTGGTGTTCCTCACCCAAATGCTATCTCAATCAATTCTCGGTTTCGATCTGGTGACCTTATTGGGCGCCAAGGATAACGTAGCCATCGCCACCGGCCAGGTTTGGCGTTTCATCACACCCGTGTTCATCCACGGAGGATACTTCCATCTATTCATCAATCTGTACTCGCTTAACGCCATTGGTCCAACCGTTGAGCGGTTCTTTGGCCCATGGCGCACCTTGGTGCTGTACCTGCTCTCGGGAATCGCCGGGGTGTTGCTCAGCTTGAGCTTCAGCTCATATCGCTCAGTCGGCTCTTCGGGAGCGATATTCGGTTTGCTTGGATCCTTAGGGGCTTTCCTGTACACCAATCGCTCGACCTTTGGCCGGGCCGGCGCGATTCAACTGCGCCAGATCGTCCTGGTCGCACTGTTTAATCTCGGCTTAGGCCTCTCCCCAGGGATAGATAACTGGGGGCACCTTGGGGGGTTGATTTTCGGCGCAGGTCTGACCTGGTTTACTGGTCCTAACTTCGCAATTGTGAGAGATGAAACAGCCGGTCGTTTCATCCTTGTGGATCAACGACCATGGCGCCGTGTCTGGCCAAGGGTTTTACTCAGCGCGGTTGTGGTCGCCTCGTTGGCTCTGTTCGCACTTTTAATCCTCTCCAGGTACTGAACCCCCTCCCTCACCACATATACCACCTTTTCTCGTGCTTGGGTTTACCAGTGCAGTTAGGCATCAGAATCGGGGGTTGTCGCATCTCCATCGGATGCCTTTGAGGTGCGATCCCGTCGTCTGAACTTTGGCAGTCGGAGGCGGGGTAACCTACGCCGACGCTCCTCCCCACGCTGTCTCTCCCTGCGAGGCCAATAGAGAAGTACGCCGAGCAAGCTAATCAGTGCCCCCATAGCCAAACCGATCACCTGGATCGGGCCAAAGCTCACGTACGGGATCTGCTGAGCACCCAGGCCGATGAAATCCGCCAGGGAAGCCACCGCGGCTACGACATACCCGGTGGCAATCAATCGTAGTCCAATATCAGCCCGCAGTGAGTTTGGGCGAGTGTTGCGAACCACCCGGACAGTGGCGTAAGCACCCACGAGCAACAACGCCAATCCGGTCAGCCAAACCCCCATTTGGACAAATCCCACCGCTGGGCTTCGGTCCATACCGATCAAATCTGGTTCAACGCCGATGATGAAGATGAATAGACCAATTAGAACCAGCGTCATCCAACGACGAGCCCAGCGTACCTGTCGAGGGGTAAGTTGACTAGAGGGCATAAATTAATTCTCCGGAAGTGCCCGACGCAGCACTCTGAGCCAGTTGCCGTCGAGAATTGCCTCAACATCTCCAGAATTGTAGCCTCGAGCACTAAGTGCACCACCAATTAACCTCAGGTCGGCTACGCTGTCAAGCCCCAAAGGTACTTTATCCACCCCGAATCCGCCATCGAAGTCGCTTCCCAGACCTACATGCTCGGCGTCCCCTACAACCTGGCAGATATGGTCAATGTGCGCAACGACGTCGTCGATAGTTACCGCCTGACGCCCATCGGATGGGCTCCAACCACCTTTAAGGAACGGGTTGAAGGGCACTATCCCGATCACGCCGTCCCGCTCGGCGATCCTTGAGATGACATGATCGCTCAGATGGCGTTCTGGCTTGGTGCTATGAAGCAAGCGCGCCAGGGGATTGCTGTGAGAAGCGATTACCGATCCCTGGTACCGATCAAGCGCCTCCATCACCCCCTCCTCGGTCATATGACTCAAGTCGAGGATCATATTTAAGTCTGCCATGACATCTAGTAAGGCTCGACCGTCGTCGCTGAGCGGACCGGGTTCGCCAGTCCCACCAGCATAGCGAGTTCCCGACCAAGCCGGTCCGAGAATCCGCACTCCGGCCTCGTACCACTCCGGTAACTCCGCCGGTCGGCGCACACCATCGGCGCCTTCCATCAAGATCACCAAACCACCTCTTGTTTCGCTTGGCTCCTCACTCTGCCAACCATCCACCACCTGCTCTAGATCTTCCCGCATACGGATTAGGCAGAATTTATCGGGATGCTCATCCACCAGTCTCCAATAAAAATCGAGGCTGGTTCGGTAGAGATTGCGCGCCTCCTCAGCATCGGCATAACACTGTGTATCCCAAGGTCCATTTCTCCGTCGTGCTGGGGCGGCAAAAAGTGTAGCGAAGACAACCGCCACACGACCTCTTATCCATTCAGGCCACCCCAGCAGAGTATGTCCATTGTGGATTGGGGTCTCCGTGCCCGCTTCACGGGCCCGGGTCTCGACAACGGATAACGTGTAATCACGCCCAAAAGTCAACCCATTCCAGGCTATGTCCTCATGCGCGTCAACAATAATCATCACATTAGTACCAGGTTACATCGCCGCACAGGTCGGGCGGCAAAGGTCCGACATTAAATGATTCAAAGGCTGCTCGCTCGGCACCGATGGTCGTCGGACCACCATGCCCAGGGTAAAGAATTACTTCATCATCCCAGGTGAACACCGTCCGCGCCAGCGAATCCAGGGAGGTTGCCAGAGCTTGTGGTGTCGCGGTATATCCGGGACCACCGGGAAAGACGGCATCACCGACGATAGCCCGCTGGAACCGACCCTGCTCTATCAGCCGCAGCGCGACGCTGCCCGGCGTGTGCCCGGGGATGTGTACAATCTCCAACCTCTCCCCTTCTAAATTAAATGAGTCGCCACCCTCCAGATAAAAGTCCGGCTGCAGACCGTAGGCTTCGGCATCGGCTGGATGTATCCCCACCGAGGCTCCCAATGCCCGGCGTACGGCTTCCAGCCCACCGACATGGTCAAAGTGACCGTGAGTGATCAGGATCCGAGTCACTTGCCGCGGCCCAACCAAGTGTAAAATATCGTCTGGTTGATCGCCTGGATCGATTAATGCCGCTAGCTTTCCCCTCGGCCCCACTAGTAGATAACAATTAGATTGGAACTCACCGACAGTTAAGATACATAGATCGATCATGTAAACATCCAGACGCGATCATTGAAGGGTTGACCGTAAAATCGTGTGTCTCCACTTATAATATCATTCTGCAGTTGCATCTCACTGGTTATGAGATTATAAGGAGTTGATCATTAATTATAACTCCCATCGCGTCGGTAATTTTCCCATGCTTCGCGTTCATGTTCAAACACATGGAGTGACATATGACAAACCCAATAAACGAATACAAGTGCGATAATTGCGGTTGGCGTAAACGCGCAGACGCAAACCCGGATTCGATTATCGCCCGCCTCTGGAGATGGCACACGACATGGTGCCCGATGTGGAAAGTTTATCAGAAAACATTGGCCGAAAGTGAACAAAATAACATTCCAACCCATATGAATGGGACTGTACAATAGGTCAAACCAATGATAAGATCATTTGAAGCAGGATGCACGTGAGTTCTGTCTGGACGTCGTACCACCCACTGCCTGAGATCCTGCGACTCAGGCAGTTATTGGTTAGCTAGCTCTGCTGGTGAACCCGACCGCCAACGAACGAAACAAGCACCTTGCACCATCGCTCAACTGTCGAAAGGAGACAAGCTCCATGTCCGAACGCGTTATTGGCACGGTCAAGTGGTTCAACAGCGAAAAAGGCTACGGCTTCATCGAACGTGAAGACGGGCCAGACGTCTTCGTTCACTACAGTGCGATCCGGTCAGAGGGTTTCCGCACTCTTCAAGAAGGTCAACAGGTGGAATTTGCCGTCGAGCAAGGTCCTAAAGGTCCGCAGGCCACCGACGTAACCGCTGTCTAGCGCGGCTAGAATCTAAAGACCCCGTCGAACATCGACGGGGTCTTTAGCATATTCGACACACTAACCCATCCTCAACTGCCTATCCCTGGCCACTTACTCCATATAACTTGCTCAATGCCAGTACCTGCTTCTCCGCGTGGTAGGAGGAGCGCACCAATGGACCGCTCTCAACCCACTTAAAGCCGATCGCCAAACCGTAACGCCTGAATTCGTCAAACTCTTCTGGCGTGTAGTACCGCTCGATGGGTAAGTGCTTCTTGGATGGTTGCAGGTACTGGCCAATCGTCAGGATATCGACCCTCCAATCGTGCAGATCGCGCATCACCGACTTGACTTCCTCCATCGTCTCCCCCAGACCGACCATAATCCCCGATTTAGTCAACACATCAGGGTTGAGTGCCTTGGCGGTGGAGAGCGTAGCCTGAGCCCACTCATAGCTATCCTGGGGTTGAACCTTCCTGAACAAGCGCGGTACGGTCTCGACATTGTGGTTAACGATCTCCGGGCGGGCATCCACTACGATCTTCAATGCTGTGACCGATCCTTTGAAATCAGGGATCAACACCTCCACCGAGCAACCTGGCTGAAGCTCGCGTATGCGTCGTATGACCATGGCGAAGATAGGTGCACCACCATCGGCTCGTTGGTCGCGGTTAACACTGGTAATCACAGCGTGGCGCAGGTTCATCGCTTTTACTGCTCGGGCTACACGCTCCGGTTCGAGCCAGTCGAGCGGCTCGGGCCGACCAGTCTTGATATCGCAGAAGCCACAGGAGCGGGCGCATATTTCGCCCATCATGAGGAATGTGGCTGTGCCCGATCCCCAGCACTCGCCGATATTGGGGCATCTCGCCTCCTCACATACCGTGTGCAACACCTTGGTGCGCATCATCTCCCGGAGCCACTCGTAGGTCTCTCCTGTGGGAGCATGCACCTTGATCCATGAGGGCCGACGAAGTGGTTTCCGGTCCTCACCCTTAATTCGATCTTCTGTAATGATACGACCTCCACTCACTGTCGTAAATTTTCCTGGTAAATATGCTACCGCATCTGAGACGTCTGAAGGAATGGTGACACAAAGCATCTCCGACGTTATTCTTGATTCTACTTGCCCAATAATCCGCTTTGCATCGCTGTCGCCACCGCCAAGGCGCGTGAATTTACGCCCAATTTATTGTAACTGCCGGTCAGGTGAGTCTTAACCGCGCGTTCAGAGATTCCCAACCGGGCGGCGATTTCTTTGTTACGCTCTCCTTGCGCCACTCCCTCAAGTGCTATTTGCTCACGCTCGGTGAGAGATATGTTTCCGAATGATCGACGCTCAATATCTGTTCGATGACCGCATTTCAGGAACGAGTTATCCCAATAGCGCTTCTAATAACCGCCCGGTGAGCTCTTTGACCTCGCTACCACCGGGCCCCACTGGACCGACGCATGCCGGACAGCCATCCTGGCAACGACAGACACGTACCATATCCAACGCACCAGTGAGTAGGTCGGCATGCAATTCGTAGAGGCGCTCCGACAGTCCCAACCCCTCTGGTACCCTATCATAAATTGTTATCGTCGGTCCTTTGGTGTTCTTCGCGCGGATTTCGGTGAGAGAACCTAGATCGCGCGGGTCGCACATCAAATACAGGGGGGCAATGTTCCTCAGCGCGTATGCCAAGCCGCCCAGCGCGCTGCGCCTCCCCCGGACAGACTCGGCACGATGGTGGCAGGTAGGACAAAGAGTAATCAGGTTATCGAGATCGTTAGCCGGGCGGTCATATTGATTCTCGCCCTGTAAGTAACCGAACTCGCGGAAGGGACGGATATGGTGTACCTCGTGCGCTCGGTCGTCCCGTTCAGGAACGCCGCATTGCCGGCAGCGATAATCGTCACGAACCCGAGCAGCGTCGCGCGCGCGGGACCAACTCGGTCCGTAGTCACCGGGCGGCAGCAACACACCCTCCGCCTCGAGCCGATCCACAGTTTCCGGGGCGATCCAAAGCCAATAAGCGCTGGTCTCAAACGAACGCGGTGGTAAGTCAATTGATCCATATCCCAACGTCTCGTGTGTATAGCGTTTGACTTTACGAAAGGTGGTCGAGGTCGCTGTAATCTGCACCCACCCTTGCGCCCGTCGGGCAGGGGCGTGTTCATCTGCATCGTAGACCTCGAGCGTCTCAAGTTCCACCGACTCGGAGGCGTTGGTATAGTAGTCGACATCAGCGCGTTTAACTTCGGCCAAGGCGTTCTCCCAATCCAGGTGCTGGACGAGATGGGTCCGTCCCTCATGGATGTAGACCGCCCCTTCGTGCAGCAGGATTGGTGCAGTAGCTCGATCGACCTCACCGATGACGATCGGGCGACCCTGACCAATGTCCTGGATCACGACCGGGTCATCGCCGCTGGCCCGCAGCGATACCGACGCAGCCGGGTAGGCATCAGCCACCCAGGTGTAAACCTCGTCTGAGCGATGCAGATCGCCTTCCTCGGCCAGGTAAGCGAGCAACTCCCCAATATCATCGAAGGCGCCGAAGGTCTCACCGTCCTTGAAGGGCAACTCAAAGGCTGCACAACGCAGATGGCGGACTAGGATTGCCAGATTGTCGGGATTGATCAATCCCATCTCGGGCGGACGTTCAAAAAGATAGCCGGGATGGGCAGCGACGAACTGGTCGAGTGGAGCTGCGGAAGCGACAAGGATAGCTGCTGAGACCTCGCTTCGTCGCCCGGCACGACCTGCCTGCTGCCACAAACTGGCGATAGTGCCCGGATAACCCGCGATCACCGCCGCGCCAAGTTGACCAATGTCGACCCCTAACTCCAACGCGTTTGTGGCCACTACACCCTGGACTATCCCATCGCGCAAACCATGTTCAATCTCACGCCTCTCGAGGGGTAAGTAACCTCCTCGATATCCACGGATAGCATTAGGGTCACCGCCAATACGCTCAAAAGCATCGCGCACATAACCGAGCAACACCTCCGTCGTGAGCCGAGCGCGAGCGAAGATCGCTGTCTGCACTCCAGTCCCCAAGAAGCGCTCGGCGATGCGGGTTGCTTCCAGGGTATAGGCGCGACGGATCCCAAGCCTCGGGTCAATCACCGGTGGGTTGTAGATGATAATGTGCTTCTCAGCCCGCGGTGATCCATCCAGATCGGGCGAAATGAGACGAACCGGGGCCTCGATAAGCCGCTCGGCCAACTCCTTGGGATTGGCAATGGTGGCCGAGGTAAGCGCGAAGTGTGGCTCGGAACCATAAAAGCGGCAAAGGCGGCGCAGACGTCGAAGCAGGTTGGCCACATTAGAGCCGAAGACACCGCGGTAGACATGCAACTCGTCGAGCACCACCCAGCGTAGATTCTCAAGCAACATCGCCCAGCGCGGGTGATGGGGGAGAATACCAGTGTGTAGCATATCGGGATTGGTGATCAGGATTCGTGCCTCGTCCCTGATCTGGCGTCGCCGGGTCGGAGGTGTGTCGCCATCGTAGGTGCGGGCGGGGATCTGATCAACGGCGTTCAGAGTCTGCAGGAAATCACCCAGGGCGGCAGCCTGATCCTGAGCAAGCGCCTTGGTGGGGAAGAGGTAAAGCGCTCGGGCTTCGGGATCAGCCATGAGTATTTGAAGCACAGGAAGGTTGTAACAAAGCGTCTTGCCCGAGGCGGTGCCGGTGACCACCACCACGTTCTCGCCATCGAGGGCGGCTTCCACGGCTTCTGCCTGATGGGTGTAAAGCGGTGCGGTATCTCTCTCCCGTAGAGCGGCAATCAAGCGTGGGTCGAGGCTGGTCGGGAAGTCAGCATAGCGCGCTGGTCGTTCCGGTAACCGCTCCCAGGCAGATACGTTTTTCATAAACGATGTGTCAAATCGTAAACGTTCGAGGGCCTCTTCGACTGACATAGCAAGAAGATTATACTTGTATACTGATCCACTAGCTTCCCGCGAGCTTGAAGCCCGGTGGAGGAACTCCGAGATCCTATACAATACAGGTAGTTAACCTCCCCGCGAGCTTAGAGCTCGTGGGGAGCTAAAAAAGCCTGAATGTTTCGGCATTGATGTACAATCTTTAGGAAGGGGGAGAGACGCAGTAAAACTTACTTTCCAAAATTCATTCGCATATACGGTTCCAAATAAAATCACCGATCTCACCTCCCCGCGAGCTTTAAGCTCGCGGGGAGGTCAAAGAGGGGGACACCGAGCATGCCTCGCAGAAGAATACCATTTCGAGCTAATTGCTTCTATCACGTGTTTAACTGCGGCGTCGACCACAGGACGATTTTCTTCTCACCAGACAATTACTTATACTGCCTA
>JAUVOZ010000106.1 GCA_030598885.1 Anaerolineae bacterium
GTGGCATTGGTTGAACGCGAGATGTCAACCGATTTTACGGTGCTGGACTTGCGTAAGCCAGAGACCGTCGAAGAGATCGAAATTTCGGATTTACCTATCTGCTTGTGGGTGTCGAATTCGCTGGAGGCGTTGCAGAAAATCGCCCGGCATTGGAGGGACACTCTTTCTGTCCGGGTGATTGGTGTGACGGGAAGTGTAGGAAAGTCGACCACCAAAGAGCTAACCGCGGAAGTATTGGAACAGCGTTATCGCACGATGAAGAATCCTGGCAATCTCAACAATGAGATCGGTCTACCACTGAGCTTACTGAGATTAACCGAAGCCCACGAACGGGCTGTGCTTGAAATGGGCTTCTATGTACCAGGGGAGATCGCTCTGCTGTGTGAAATTGCTCAACCACAGGTCGGGGTGATCACCAATATCAGTCAGGTTCACCTTGAGCGAGCAGGGACGATGGAAGCGATCATTCAGGGGAAGGGCGAGTTGGTCGAAAGCCTGCCACCGGCACCAGATGGTGTGGCGGTGCTGAATTTCGATGATCTGCTCACTCGTCAAATGGCAGAGCGCACGCAAGCGACTGTGTTCTACTATGGCCTTAGCCCTGAAGCAGACCTTTGGGCGAGCGAAATCCTCGGTCTTGGATTAGAGGGTGTGCGGTTTGTTATGAATTACCGCGGTGAGAGTATTTACATACGCGTCCCATTACTAGGTCGTCACTCTGTACATACCGCCTTGCGGGCGGCAGCGGTTGGATTGGTGGAGGATCTGAGTTGGGAAGAGATCGTCAGTGGGCTGCAGAGCAGTCAGAGTCAATTGCGATTGGTGGCGGTGCAGGGGCCTAAAGGAGCGTTGCTCCTAGATGATACCTATAACGCCGCGCCACCTTCGGTGATCGCGGCGCTTAATCTACTGGCCGAGTTAGATGGTCGCAGGGTAGCGGTCCTGGGAGACATGCTTGAGTTGGGGGATTACGAGGAGCGTGGTCATCGAATGGTTGGCGCACGAGCGGCTCAAGTTGCGGACGAATTAGTGACAGTCGGCAGACGTGCTCAATGGATCGCTGACGAAGCCCTCCAGGCTGGATTGTTGGAATCCCAGGTGGTGGCATTAGGCGATAGCCAGACAGCAATTGAATACTTGAGGGACAGTGTGGGTGCGAACGATGTCGTCCTGATCAAAGGTTCGCGCGAGGTGAAGATGGACATGATTGTCGCTGAGCTGGAGGAGGTCATATGAGCCAGGCGGCGATGGCCCTCTCGCTAGGAGGAATAACGTTCCTGCTGAGTGTGATCTGGGGCGGACCACTCATTCGGATTTTACGCATGCTACACATTGGAGAACAAATCCGCATCGAGGGACCCCAGCGGCATTTTACCAAGCTGGGAACACCGACGATGGGAGGCTGGCTTTTCATTATCCCAATTTTAATAATGACTGGAGTGTTGAATTTAGTTTCCATTCTCGGTGAGTTGAATGTTTTGGGGAACTCGATCTTGCTTCCAATGCTGGTCATGTTGGCTTATGCAGGTGTTGGAGCTTGGGATGATTGGCTTAGCATTCGAGGTCCCAGGCGTGGTCAGGGGATGCGAGGCCGTTGGAAATTCCTGCTTCAGACGATCATTGCTCTCGGCGCGGCTTTGATCCTGAAGTATGGTCTACAACCGCCGGAACTTATCCTTCCCAATCTTCCGGTGGTTGTAGACCTCGGTATCTGGTATGTGCCAGTGGCGATGTTTGTGGTAGTCAGTTCATGTAACGCGGTAAACCTGACTGACGGGCTGGATGGTCTGGCAGGCATGATCTCGGCTACCGCGTTTGCCGCATATGGTGCCATTGCCTTGCTGCAAGGACAAATATTTCTTGTACGTTTCTGCTTCACTGTGGTGGGCGCCCTGTTTGCCTTCCTTTGGTATAACGCCCATCCGGCTGAGCTATTCATGGGGGACAGTGGGTCACTGGCGTTGGGGGGGACCTTGGGAGTGGTAGCGTTGATGACCGGGCATTGGGCTCTATTACCGTTGATCGCCATTATTCCCCTTAGTGAAACGGTGAGTGTTATTTTGCAGGTGGCTTATTTCAAGTGGACCAAAGGTCGGAGATTGTTCAAGATGGCCCCGATTCATAATCACTTTGAGTTGAGTGGCTGGAGCGAGACCCAGATCGTGCAACGTTTCTGGCTAATAACCCTGCTTGTGGGCATGCTTGGGGTTGCTCTAGCTCTGGTCTAAGGAGGGAGTAGAGATGGAAATTGGAATGCTCTGGTTTGACGATAGCCAGCTTGACTTGGATAAGAAGATCAGTCGAGCGGTGGCGTTCTACGGTGAGAAGTATGGTCGTTCGCCAACGCTTTGCCTGATTCATCCGGTCACATTGGATGGGGGAAAGGAAATTGTGGCCGGGGTACAAATCCGTCAGGCAAGCTCGGTGATGCCGGACCATTTCTGGATTGGCATCGAGGAAAAGTCAAAGCGTATCGCTCGAACAGCGGATCGTCGTGAAGAACATCCACCAACCCGTCAAAGCGAGCAGCTTTCGGCGGTTGTAACTGAAGTTATGAGCGAGAAAGCTGCCTGACGATCCTGGATGTTAAAGTGGGATTTCGTGGAGTTCGGTTGAGATCGGAGTGGAAGGGAAAACGGGTGGTAGTTCTTGGTTTGGCGCGGCAGGGCGTGGCATTAGCGCGTTACTTGTCAGAGCAAGGGGCAGATGTAGTGGTCAGCGATATTCAACCCGCTCAAGCCCTTATCGAGGCGCGCCATAAACTATCTGGTCTACCCGTGGAATATGTATTTGACGGTCATCCGCCTGCTCTTCTTGAGCGTGCTGATCTGTTGTGCCTATCCGGCGGGGTTCCCGCCGATCTGCCGCTGGCACTTCAGGCGCGGGAGCGGGGCATCGCCCTGTCGAACGACTCGCAGATATTCTTGGAAGCCTGTCCTGCTCCTGTGATAGGCATCACCGGCTCGGCTGGCAAAACAACCACAACCGCGCTAGTGGGGCGGATGGCCGCTGCCCAATTCGAGGGGATTGATAGACATGTTTGGGTGGGAGGCAACATCGGTCGGCCTTTGCTGGCCGATCTGTCTGCGATTGGGACCGAAGATTTAGTGGTGATGGAGCTTTCCTCGTTCCAGTTAGAGTTGATGACCGCCAGCCCACAGGTGGCGGCGATATTGAACCTAACCCCGAACCATTTGGACCGGCACAGGACGATGGAAGTTTACATAGCTTGCAAGGCTCGCATTCTGGCTTATCAAACGGAAGAGGATGTGGCGGTATTGGGATGCGAGGATCCAGATGCCTGGGCACTCCGGGAAATGGCGGTAGGGAAAGTAATCAGCTTTAGCCGGTCAGCACCAGACGAGGGGGATGGGGCGTATATTGCGCAGGGTGCGATCCGACTGCGTATAGGTGCAGACGATATGGTTGTTTGTCCGGTGGAGGCGGTTGAACTGCGTGGAGAGCACAATTTGTTGAATGTGATCGCGGCTTGTGCCCTGGCGGCTGCAGCCGGATTATCGACCGATGCGATGGCCGAAGGCATACGTGGTTTCCGAGGTGTTGAGCACCGTTTGGAGTTTGTGCGACGAGTCCAAGGCGCAGATTGGTACAACGACTCGATTGCCACAACCCCGGAGCGGGCGGTCGCCGCTATGCAATCCTTTGACGAACCCCTGGTTCTCTTGGCAGGGGGCCGTGATAAAGATCTGCCCTGGGGTGAGTTTGCGGCAATAGTCCATCAGCGAGTAGATCACTTGATTTTATTTGGTGAGGCTGCGGAGAAAATCGCTCAAGCGGTCGAGAATGCATCTGGTGAACAAGGTCCCTTGAGTATCGATATATTTGCTGGTTTAGAGACTGCGGTTCAGCAAGCAGCTCGGGTTGCAGAGCCAGGCGACGTGGTCCTGTTGGCGCCGGGTGGTACCAGTTTTGATGAATTTAAGGATTTCGCTGAGCGTGGAGAACGGTATCGAACCATGGTGGAGGTCCTATGAAAGTTAACGACGGACCAACCGCTCCCATTCAGGGCTCATCCTCCCGACGCCGTCTGACGCTTGGCTACGATCCCTGGTTGCTGGTGCTGATTGCTGCTTTGGTGGCTTTTGGGTTAGTGATGGTGTACTCAGCCAGCTGGGATGTGTCCTGGCGTTTGTATAAGGATCCTAACGCCATTTTCAGGTTGCAGGTGCGACACCTCGGCGTTGGGTTGATAGCTATGATCATTGCGTCGCTGTCGCCGATCGATTGGCTGCGGAGGTTCGCCCTTCCGCTCATATTGATAACCATTGGGACGCTCTTGGCAGTTCTAATTGTCAACGTAGGAGCTGAGCACAGACGAGCCTTCCTTGGAGGTTCGGTTCAACCTTCGGAGATGGCCAAACTAGCGCTGATCATCTATTTGGCAGTGTGGATGGAGTCAAAAGACGAGCGACTATCAGACATGGGTTATGGATTTTGGCCGTTAATCATGATCATTGGAGTTATCGGTGGCTTGATTCTATTGCAGCCAGACCTGAGCGCTGGTCTGACAATTGGCTTGGTGGCAGTGATGATGTTTTACCTGGCAGGCGCTCGTATCTGGCAGGTTGGGGTGATGGCATTCGGGGGTGGGAGCTTTGCCCTTCTGCTCGTACGCTTGACGCAGACAGGCCAGGAACGTTGGAAGGAGTATGTGGGGGGACTGGTCGATCTGGAAGAGGCTTCTTATCACGTACAGCAATCGCTACAGGCATTTTATTCCGGGGGAGTGTTAGGGCAGGGTCTCGGTGCCAGTCGGGGGAAGTTCGGACTTCTGCCAGCACCACATACAGATAGCATCTACGCTGTGGTTGGTGAAGAGCTGGGTTTAATTGGGGCTTTACTAGCGTTACTCCTCTTTAGCCTCTTCTTATGGCGCGGGTTTCGGGTTGCGATGGTTTCACCTCACAGGGTTGAAGTTCTGCTAGCGAGCGGCATCACTTTCTGGATCGGCATGGAGGCGATGATAAACATGTCAGTTCTGCTGGGTCTGCTGCCGTTTGCTGGTAACGCACTCCCATTTTTCAGCTATGGAGGCTCGAGTCTAGTTACTACGCTTACTGGCGTCGGTTTACTGCTCAATATTTCTCGACGGGCGCCGGAGGTTTTAGATCTGCGAGGTTCAGTTGCGACTCTTGGTTTCGGCCGGCGGAACGGCCGGAGGCGTGTATCCCGCCTTAGCGGTCGTCGACGCACTCGGCAAGAGGGTTAAAGTGCTCTGGGTTGGGAGTGAGGGCGGCATGGAGGCCTCCTTGGTTAAACGCGAGGGTTACGCCTTTGAGGGCGTGCCTGCCGCGGGTGTTCACGGAGTGGGCTTGCTGAACTTACCGAGCAACCTGATACGCCTGACCCGCGGCATAGCCGCCGCCCGAAAGGTTATTCGACGATTTCAGCCTGATGCGCTCTTCTTCACCGGCGGCTTCGTGGGTATTCCGGTGGTCTTAGCGGGTCGAGGTTTACCCAAGGCGGTTTATGTGCCCGATATCGAACCTGCGTTAGCATCGCGTCTGATTGGAAGAACTGCGGATGTGATCACAGTCACCACAGAGGCATCGTGCTCTCATTATGCCTCGAACCGCCGGGTGGTTGTTACTGGCTATCCCACTCGTCCAGAACTAAAGACAGCCGAGAAGGATGAATCTCGTCGACACTTGAACTTGGACCTTGATAAACAAGTGGTGCTGGTATTTGGCGGAAGCCTAGGGGCACGATCAATTAACCAGGCGCTATGGGGATGTCTCACAAACTTACTTGAGCAAGCCCAGGTGGTTCATATCACTGGCGAGTTGGATTGGCCACAGGTGCGAGATGTTGAGAGTGGATTGCCTCAGAATTTAGCAGGTAATTACCACTCCTATCCATACCTGCATGAGGAGATGGCGTCAGCGCTGGCGGCTGCTGACCTAGTGGTATCCCGTGCGGGGGCAGCAACTTTGGGTGAATATACGCTTCTTGGGTTGCCATCGGTGCTGGTTCCATATCCCCATGCTTGGCGGTATCAGGAAGTCAATGCCCAGTACCTTGTTTCACATGGTGCGGCAGTACAGTTGGCGGATGAAGACTTAGCCAGCAAGTTGTTGCTCACCATATTGGAGTTGCTCGGGGATCCGGATCGTCTGTCGGGGATGGCGACCGCGGCTAAGGAAATGGCGAACCCGGATGCAGCTCAAATGATCGCCGCTGAGATCGAGAGTTTGGTTCGGTTGAAAGGTATTGCCTGTGGTTAGCCTGATGGTGATCTTTGGCGCCTTGATCATTCTCTTCGCTGTTATTGGTGCCATGCGTGGTTGGGCTAAGGAATTGCTGGTCACTAGTGCGATTATGTTGGCATTGTTCCTGATCAACATCCTTGAGAATTTCATTCCGCCATTTCACAATGCCCTGACCATAGAGCCTGATACGAGGTTCATCACTCGAACCGTGATCATAATTTTATTGGCGTTTTTCGGCTATGAGACACCTCGCATAAGAGCCTTGGGGCCTAAGGTGGCCCGGGAGCGTCTTCAGGACACAATACTGGGCATCATTCTTGGAGGCCTCAATGGCTACCTGCTGATAGGCTCCCTATGGTTTTTCTTACATGAAGCGCAGTATCCAACCGACCTCATCGTCACATCGATGGGGGGGTGGGATGAGCTGGTGAAGGAGTATGGGGAGGTGGTGAAGTGGCTACCACCCAGTTTGTTGCCCATCCCCCATATTTACTTTGCCGTGGGAGTGGTTTTCGTTGTCATTCTTGTGGTGTTGGTATGAAGCGACATGTTCATTTTGTTGGTATTGGAGGGGCGGGTCTATCGGCAATTGCTCGGATCTTACACGAACGAGGTGAAAAAGTGACAGGTTCAGATCTTACTACTTCGGTTTACTCTCAAGCACTCGAGAGCGATGGTGTGTTAATAAGCTATGGTCATCGAGCA
>JAUVOZ010000008.1 GCA_030598885.1 Anaerolineae bacterium
AACCACGCCGAGCAGGACCACTCAGGCGCGCTCCCGCAGATTCTTGAGAGATACCCCGAGGCGAAGGTCGTCTCCACACCCAAGTGCAAAGGGATGCTCGTAGATCTGCTACTGGCACCGGAAGACCGCTTTCTCACGGTGGACGATGGCGCGACGTTATCGCTGGGTAACAGAACGCTCGAGTTCATCCACGCGCCGTGGGTTCACTGGCCCGAGACAATGCTAACCTACTTGCGGGAGGATACAATCCTCTTCCCCTGCGACTTTTTCGGCTCCCACATGGCCACCACCGACTTGTACGTCACCGACGAAGGGCGGGTTTATGAGGCGGCCAAGCGTTACTATGCAGAGATCATGATGCCGTTCCGCAAGATCATCCAGAAGAATCTGGAAAAAGTCCGACGGTACGAGATCTCCCTCATCGCCCCCAGCCACGGCCCGATGTACGGACGGCCAGAGTTCATCCTGGAGGCGTATCACGATTGGGTTTTCAGCGACCCGAAGAACATCGTCGTACTCCCCTACATATCGATGCACGGCAGCACCCTTGCGATGGTAGACCACCTGGTGGATGCCCTGGTTGAAGAAGGAGTGACTGTGGAACGGTTCGACCTAGCCGCCACCGACATTGGGAAACTGGCCATGGCGTTGGTGGACGCCGCTACCATCGTTATCGGATCGCCCACCGTCCTTACCGGCGCACATCCGAACATCGTCTACGCGGCCTACCTGGCGAATGCCTTGCGGCCCAAGGTGAAATTCGTCTCGATCATCGGCTCATACGGCTGGGGCGGCAAGATGGTGGAGCAACTCGCGGGTTTGATCCCCAACCTGAAGGTGGAGATACTGGATCCGGTTATCGTTAAGGGTCATCCCAGTGACGAGGTTTTCGCGGCTCTGAATAAGTTGGCGGCCACCATCGCGGAGAAACACAACGCACTGAATTTGCAGTAGGGGGTAAGTCAATGACTAAGAAATGATGATCATCGAGTTAGAGGAAGTGGGCATGGCGCGGAAAGAAATCGTCGAACAGTTGAAGACGTGATTGAAGTCGAATATCGGTTTTGAAGGTGAGTGACGAAAGGAAACCAATGGAACAGTATGTTATCGTAGGCAACGGCATCGCGGGCATAACGGCGGCGCAAACCATTGTACGAGCCGACCCTGCCGCCGAGGTGCATATCTTCGGCGCAGAGCCCTATCCCTACTACCGTCGTCCTATCCTGTGGGAATTCATCGCTGGTCAGATCGAACAGGAGGCCCTGTTTTTCCGACCTACAGCATGGTACACGGAGCGCGGCATCCGCCTGCACCTTGGGGTAGGAGTCACCGCGCTCAACCCCCAGGCTCATAGTCTCACTCTAGCCGACGGCTCGAGCGCAGAATACGACCGCCTGCTGCTGGCTACAGGGTGTCGCCCCTTCATTCCCCCCTTCGAGGGCGTCGATAAAAAGGGGGTCTATACCCTTCGCACGATAGAAGACGCCATTTCTATCAAGGAGCACTCACAGGGGATTTCCACAGCGGCCATCATCGGCGGGGGACTACTGGGTATCGAGACCGCCCGGGCACTGACTTCTCTGAACCTCGATGTATCGGTGATCGAGTTCATGCCGCACTTATTGCCATTACAGTTGGACGCGGAAGGGGCCCAAGCGCTACAGTCTCTGCTTGAATCAATGGGGATGCGCATCCTGACCGGCACTGCAACTGAAGCCATCCTGGGCGATGAGCTCCCTACAGGTGTCCGAACCAAAGATGGACGTGTAGTGGACGCTGAGTTGGTCGTGATTTCTACTGGAATTCGCCCTCGTATCGAGCTGGCTCGGGAAGCTGGGATAGATTTGAACCGTGGTGTGGTTGTTGACGGACAATTGCGCACAAGTGCCACTGATGTTTATGCCGCAGGCGACGTAGCCGAGTTCGAAGGAACAATCTATGGCATCATCCCCGCAGCTACAGATCAAGCTCAGGTTGCCTCAGCCAACATGGTCGCCAGCGGCAGCGCCACCTATAACGGCACCATACCCGCCACCACGCTTAAAATCGCCGGTATTGACCTGACCAGCCTGGGAGAAGCGACAGCCACGGGCGACGAGTTCGCCATCCTGCGCAAGGTGGACGCGGCGGGTGTCGTGTACCGGCGGCTGACGCTGCGCGACGGCAAGGTCGTCGGCGCCATCCTGCTGGGCGACACGCAGAGCGTCCGACCGGTGAAACAGTTGATTTCCACAGGACATGACGTGTCGACCTACGGCGAGCAGTTGCTGGACGAGGGTTTTGATCTGAAGGCGTTGGCGCAAGGACAACTGGTGAAAAACGTGAACCGTAAGAAATTGTAGGTAAATTGATGCACAAGATGCCTCAAGCCAACCTGAAAGCGGCTTTCGCCGGCGAAAGCCAGGCGCATATGAAATACCTGATCATTGCCGACAAGGTAGAGAGGGAGGGGTTCTTCAACGTGGCGCGGCTATTCAAGGCTATCGCTTACGCCAAGCAGGTGCACGCCACCAACCACTTCAAGGTATTGAAGAGCCGGGGCAAGACGGCGGACAAGTGCCCGCTTTGCGGGGCGAAGAAAGAAAAGTTCGTTACTTTCTGAGAGGAGGCACACCTATGCCAAAAACGCTTATTCTTTACGATACCCGCACAGGCAACACCGACCGCATGGCCCGCGCCGTGGCCGAAGGGGCCAAGTCGGTGGACGGGGTGGAGGTCGTCCTCAAGCGGGTCGCGGAGGGCAGCGGAGAACTGGCCGACGCCGATGGTATCATCCTGGGCTCGCCAACCCACAATGCCAAACCCAGCCGGACTATGACGGGGTTATTGGCCAATTTGAGCGAGGTCCCGTTGAAAGGCAGGGTGGGCGGTGCTTTCGGCTCCTACGGCTGGAGTGGCGAAGCACCGGAGATCATAGCGCAGGCCTTGAGAGGTCAAGGCGTGCGCGTGCTAGGGGAGGCGGTGCGGGCGAAGAGATCGCCGGGCGCGAACGATCTGACCAGGTGCAAGGACCTTGGCCGCACTGTGGCGGAGAGCGTCGCCACGATAGGGGAGCAAACGGCGTAGCGCGAACGGGCACGCTGCATGCTCTAGCCCTTTACAATATTCATGGGCTGCGGGAGAGCAGTAAAGATATCGATGTAAACCAAAATTGAGTTACATATACGCGCCACCAATGCAAGCCAAACACGTTACGTATCATGATAAAAATCATCAACGAAAGGAATATATCCATGCGTGAGATGACTAAAGCCAACTTAGAAGCAGCTTTTGCCGGCGAAAGCCAGGCTCATATGAAATACGCCATTTTTGCCGATAAAGCAGAAAAGGAAGGCTACCCCGAAGTAGCGCGGCTGTTCCGGGCTATCTCTTATGCCGAGCGAGTTCACGCCACCAACCACCTGCGTGAGTTGGGGGGCATCGGTGACACCGCCGCCAACCTTGAAGTAGCTTATGGCGGTGAACACTATGAGAACACCGAAATGTACCCAGCATTTGACGCGGTAGCCAAGCTTCAGGAAGAAAAGGGGGCGATCCGCAGCTTTTACTATGCCCTAGAAGCTGAGAAGATCCATGAGGTCATGTACACCGAAGCCAGAGACTCGATAATTGCCGGTGATGACATCGAATCTGCTCCGGTATTTATCTGCCCTGTCTGCGGGCATACGGCAATCGGTGAAGCACCGGATAAGTGCCCTGTCTGCGGTTTACCCAAGGACAAGTATCACCAATTCTAGTTGGTTATGGACTGGGTCGTGTAAGAACAGCTCATTAAATTCTGTAAAGAAACCGGGGAGTGAAGCGCAGGACCAAACCTGAAGGATTTTTCCCCGAACGAAAGCCGTTATCAGAAGTAAGATCTACGCCCAGGCTAATCTAACCATTTATTAATATTAATGTAGTATAAATAGATTATATGGATAAACTGGCGTAACTATCCCCATGGGGATGACGGTTATGGCACTAAGTTTACCGATCTTATCTAAGCTGGAATGATCCCCTAACCAGTTACCCGAGGCAAAATAAATAAACATGCTAAATCGGCTGTCGCAAGAAACCAGTCCCTACCTGCTCCAGCACGCAGACAACCCCGTTGACTGGTACCCCTGGGGTGAGGTGGCACTGCGAAAAGCCAAGTCTCAAAACAAACCGGTCTTTCTCAGCATCGGTTACTCCGCCTGTCATTGGTGTCATGTGATGGCACACGAATCCTTTGAGGACGATAAGGTAGCGGCAATCCTGAATAAGCACTTCATCAACATCAAGGTAGACCGTGAGGAGCGACCAGACCTGGATCGGATTTATATGAACGCCGTGCAAACGATGACCGGCAGCGGTGGTTGGCCAATGTCGGTGTTCCTCACACCCGATGGGCACCCATTCTACGGCGGCACTTATTTCCCGCCGACGCCGCGTTTCGGAATACCCGCATTCACAGATGTACTGTTGGCCGTGGCCGAAGCCTGGCAGAATCGTCGCCAGCAAATCATCGAAAGCAGCAACCGCCTGACCACAACTATCGAATTACAGAGCGAGATTGGTGAAAGACAAGCCGAATCCTTAAACACTGCCACACTGACATCTGCTTTCCAGACCCTACTGCAACACTTCGACCACAAACAAGGTGGGTGGGGTGAAGGACCCAGATTCCCCCAACCAATGGCTCTCGAATTCCTGCTTCGCTATCATCACACCACCGGCGACGCCCGGTCCCGGCACATGGTGACCATGGCTCTAGAGGCGATGGCCCGTGGAGGAATATACGATCAATTAGGAGGCGGATTCCATCGCTACTCTATTGACGGTCTCTGGTTGGTACCCCATTTTGAAAAGATGCTATATGACAACGCTCTGTTAGCACGCGTCTACCTGCACGCTTGGCAGGTAACCGGTGATGCGTTTTTCCGGACTATCACGGAAGAAATCCTTGATTACGTCATACGAGAGATGACAGATCCGGGAGGTGGATTTTACTCCACACAGGATGCTGATAGTGAGGGCAAGGAGGGCAAGTTCTATCTCTGGACAGCGCCTGAAATCCGTAGCTTGTTAGGCGTAAAAGCGAAGGCTTTTATGGCTGCGTATGGGGTCACGGAGGAGGGCAACACTTCGACGGACCAAACTCACGGCTTTGGAGATCTGAACATTCTAAAGCTTGTCTGCGGACCTGACCAACGCACAGAATTATCCGAGGCCCGTCGTAAGTTGTTAATAGCTCGTCAACCGCGAGTGCACCCAGGGCGCGACGAGAAGATCCTGACCTCCTGGAACGGATTGATGCTGGCAGCTTTTTCCGAAGCAGCGCGGGTGCTGAACCGTGATGACTATCGTCAAGTTGCTGAACACAACGCTGATTTTCTCCTGCGCGAACTCCAAAAATCTAACGGCCGCCTATGGCACTCATGGAAAGCAGGGAAAGCCAAACTCAACGGATACCTAGAAGATTACACTCACCTCATTGAGGGCTTGCTCGAACTTTATCAAGTCACTTTTCATCCGCGTTGGTTCCTAGCCGCCCGGGATCTGGCAGAAGAAATGATAGGACATTTTGGGGCTCCTGAAGGTGGTTTTTTCGACACTAGCGATGACCACGAGAAATTGATCACCCGACCCAGGGACTTACAGGACAATGCTATTCCCTCTGGTAATGCCATGGCTGCATTTGTATTACTGCGGTTGGCTGGGCTGGCAAGTGAACCACATTATGCTGAGTTGGCTCACCGGAGTCTGAGCCAAATACAGCCGCTGTTGGCACAACGTCCACTTGCATTTTCTCAATGGCTAATAGCATTGGAGTATGCTCTCGCCTCCTCACGCGAGGTCGCTATCGTGGGCGATCCCAACGCGGCCGACACCGGCGCCCTGCTGGACGTCTGTACCTCGGGCTACCGTCCTCATCAGATCGTGGCACTCAGTAACCCTGGCAAGGAAACACCCATCGTTCCGCTGTTGCGGGATCGTGACCAGATCGCCAACCACGCTACCGCGTACGTTTGCGTCGATTTCACCTGTCGTCCTCCAGTCATCCAACCGGAGGAGTTAGAGGCGTTGCTGTGATTTAGCTCACCGAGTTAGATGAATAACATAATACAATATTCTAAAACATCCTTGGAGAAGACCAATGCATAAAAATACAAGCCCAAACAGAAAAGAGATCCTAAAGGAACTAATAAAGAGCCTACATAAAGGTGACGACCCGGAGGCAGTGAAAGATAAGTTCAAGAAAATGCTTGAGGGCGCCTCCTCTGTCGAGATAGCCATGGCGGAAGAGGAATTAATAAACGAAGGGATGCCAAGGGAAGAGATCCACCAGCTTTGTGAAGTCCACCTGGCTGTCTTTAGAGAGTCCTTAGAGAGAGAAAAACCTATAGCACCCAAAGGCCACCCAATCCACATCCTCATGGAAGAGCATCAAATAATCCTCCAATTTGCCTCTGAACTGAAAGACATTGTAAAAAAATTACGGGATGCAAGTGGTATTGATTCTGAAAGTCTAGAGCAGCTTAAACACATTACGGAGCATTTCAAAGAGTCGGAAAGTCATTATGTGAGGGAGGAGAACGTTCTCTTTCCTTACCTCGAGAAACATGGTGTCAAGCAGCCCCCGGCGATTATGTGGATGGAGCATAACCAGATAAGAGAAGTGAAAAAGAGTCTCTATAAGCTCGTGGATGAGCACGAGAGTTTGGATTTCAAAAACTTTACTCAACAGCTAGAGGAAGTGGCATTCTCTTTGGCCGAACTACTCATGAACCACTTCCCCAAAGAGAACAGCATCCTGTTTCCTACTTCCCTCAAGATTTTTACCGAGGAAGAATGGAAGGAAATAAGACAGCAGTTCGACGAGTTGGGTTATTGTCGCTTCACCCCTGAAGGGGCGAGGATACAAAGCGAAGAGATCGAGGCACCAGCTTTTGAACCCGAGGTGAAAGGTAAAATTGCTTTTGAGACGGGAGCACTAACGCGGGAAGAACTCGAGCGTATCCTCGACACTCTGCCGGTGGACATCACCTTCGTTGATGATGAAGACAAGGTAAGATATTTTAATCAAAGCGAGGAAAGAATCTTTCCGCGCACAAAAGCCGTCATCGGCAGATCAGTCCAATTGTGTCATCCTCAAAAAAGTATCCACATCGTCAACAAAATTGTAGAGGATTTTCGCAACGGGCGCCGCGATGTGGCCGCGTTCTGGATTGATCTCATGGGAAAGTTCGTCCATATCCGCTACTTCCCCGTCAAAGATAAAGACGGGAAGTACCTGGGCACACTGGAAGTAACACAGAACATCACAGATATTAAAGAGCTTAAAGGACAAAAGAGGTTGCTGGACGACGAAAGTGTATAGAAGGGGACAAATCAAATGGATGTAAAACAAGCCATCCGCCAGAGAAGAGCTTTTCGCTCGTTGGAGCCGGTCGAGATATCGAAGGAACTCGTCCAAGACCTGGCCGAGAGCGCTCAATTGGCTCCTTCCTGCTTCAATAATCAGCCTTGGAGATTCATTTTTGTCTATGCTCCTGATAAACTGGAGACAATATTCAGTGCTATGTCAAAGGGCAATACATGGGTGCAGAATGCATCTATGATCATCGCAGTGTTCAGTAATAAGGATCTTGACTGCATGATTAGAGGTAGGGAGTATTATCTTTTTGATACTGGTATGGCAACTGCTTTCGTTATGCTTAGGGCAACTGAGCTGGGGCTTGTGGCGCATCCGATAGCTGGATATAAGGAAGATGCAGTCAAGGAGATCCTTGGCATTCCCGAGGAGATGAAAGTGATCACTCTGGTGATCGTCGGCAAACACTCGGAAACAATAGGTGCTCTCCTAACAGAGAAACAGGTGGAGTCAGAAAAAACTCGACCGGAGCGGCTACCTTTGGGGGAATTCGTATATATGAATGGTTTTGGTCAGCAACTGACTTAGGGGAAGATAGACATTGGATGCTCGGAAAGGGTGAAAAAGGGGTGTTTCAGAACTAAGGGGACAGCTTAAGGGCTGCTTCAACCTCGATAACGAAAGCAAGATCCCTACTTAGACATATTCAACTATCAATAAAAGGAGGTAAAGACAACATGGGCACAAAAGGAAGAGCAATCGTAGGCATAGACGTGGATAATCTCA
Source organism: Anaerolineae bacterium (assembly GCA_030598885.1). Lineage (GTDB taxonomy): Bacteria > Chloroflexota > Anaerolineae > Anaerolineales > E44-bin32 > DUEZ01. The sequence goes on from JAUVOZ010000008.1 coordinate 8,126, forward strand.
TCGAGACGCTCAACAAAGCACTGGCAGATGAATGGCTGGCATACTACCAGTACTGGGTGGGAGCCAAGGTGGCCAAGGGTCCTATGAGGGGGGACGTTGCCACCGAACTCCTGGAGCATGCCACTGAAGAACTTGGACATGCAGAGTTGCTGGCGGATAGGATAATCCAATTGGGTGGCACACCCCTACTCAAGCCCGAAGACTGGTACAAGATGACCAACTGTGGGTACGAGGTCCCCGAAGACCCTTACGTGGAGGTGTTGTTGGAACAGAACATCAAAGGCGAACAATGCGCCATCGATGTCTACCAACAATTAACCGAACTCACAAAAGATGCCGACCCGGTGACGTATGAGATTGTCCTTTCGATCCTCACAGACGAGATCACCCACGAGGAGGATCTTCAAGCTCTGGTTGAGGATATCGAGTTGATGAAAGAGAGAAAATAATTATGTCTGTCTCAAAATTAGGTGACCGGATTCAAGAGGCTGACTGGAAGAAAGAGAAGCACGTGCCAGTCATCGAGTGCCCGGACCGGGTTAATGCAGACGAGATCTTTAAGGTGAAGGTTGGACTGGGGAAGGAGATTGCTCATCCCAATACCACCGAACACCACATCCGCTGGATTAGCCTCTACTTCCATCCAGAAGGTGATAAGTTCACCTACGACGTAGGGCACTTTGAGTTTAACGCCCACGGCGAATCTGGCGCCGGCCCGAATCAGGGACCCGTCTACACGCACCACGCGTTGACTACATCGTTGAAGATCAACAAACCGGGCACGCTGCATGCTCTCGCCCTTTGCAATATTCATGGGCTGTGGGAGAGCAGCAAGGAGATTGGGCTGATTTAGCCCATAGGACGCAGATTCAAGCAGATAGGCGCTGATTCTTGGTCTTATCTGTGTGAGTCTGCGTCCTCACTAAAAAAGGAGGAAGAAAGGATGGCTGTTTTCACCGCGGCTGAAGCGCTCGAAATGGCGATGGAGATCGAGAAGAACGGAGAAACATTTTACAATGCCGTGGCAACCAAGAGCACCGACCCCAAAGTAAAGGTGCTTTTCGAGGACCTGGCCGTGCAGGAGCGGGGACACTACCTTGTGTTCCAGAAGATGCTGGGCGGGGTGAAGCCAGTTCCCAAACTGCCCACTGCTATGTACGACGAGTACCAGGCTTACCTCCAGGTCGCGCTCGATAACGCCCTCTTCGCTGGGCCGGATAAGGCATTGTCCTTAGCCGAGCAGGCCCAGGACCGGGAGACGGCATTACGAGCGGCAATGGGCTTCGAGAAGGACACATTGCTGTTCTTTTACGACCTACGCGAGATGGTGGGCGAGGCCGATCGGGACGCCATCTCCGGCATCATCCGCGAGGAGAAGACCCATCTGCGCCGGCTGGCGATGATGCTGTAGGAGAGACCAAGCCACCCACCGCGTAGAAAGCAGGGGGGCAGAAGAGAAGAGGCACAGAGGTAGGGCGGAGAATAAGGAGTGGATATGTACGACCTGGCAATCATTGGTGGCGGACCGGCGGCTTTATCGGGCGCAGTCTACGCCGGAAGGAAGAGACTTGACACAGTACTGATCGCCAAGGAGATCGGCGGTCAGTTGCTGCTCACCAGCGGGATTGAGAACTATCTGGGCTTTGAGTCCATCACCGGAGCCGAACTCGCAGACAAGTTCGCAAACCAGATGGCGCAGTATGACATTGATGAGATCATCGGCGAGAAAGTCGTTGAACTTTTCAAGCAGGACTACTTCTTTAAAATCCGTACTGAGGGCGACCAGTGGAGCGAGGCCCGAGCAGTGATCCTCGCTTCGGGCAAGCGCTCCCGTACGTTGAACGTTCCGGGCGAGCGGGAGTTGACCGGCCGAGGCGTTGCTTATTGCGCCACTTGCGATGCTCCTCTGTTCGCCGGCCGCAAAGTGGCCGTTATCGGTGGAGGCAACTCGGCTTTCGAAGCAGTCATTGACCTCTTGCCCATTGCAACCGAGATCTTTTTAATTGACATCGCACCCCACTGGTTCGCCGATCAAATTTTGATCGATCGGATAGAAGAATCACCCAAGGTGAAATCCTTCCAGCTGCATAGGGTGGTCGAGATCCTGGGCGAGCGACGGGTGAGCGAGATCGTGATCGAGCCGATCGAAGGTGGGGAAATCAAGCAATTTAATGTGCAGGGGGTGTTTGTGGAGATCGGCCTGGTTCCTAACTCCGAGTTCGTTGAAGGTCTGGTGAAAATGAACCAGTATCAGGAAATTATCGTGGACTGTCACGCCCGGACAAACGTACCCGGGTTATTCGCCGCCGGGGACGTTACCGATGTTCCAGAGAAGCAGGTCATCATCTCGGCCGGCGAAGGGGCGAAGGCAGCGCTCTCCGCCTACCGCTATCTTATCCGCCAAAAGGGGCAAGTGTAACACCACAATCAGTATAAGAAGGAGATTTACATGGCTATCTTCTCGGAACACGAACGCGAGCACGTAATGGAAACACTTGGGGAGCTGGAAAGAAACGTCAAACTGATTTTCTTTACTCAAGATTTCGAGTGCGAGTCTTGTCGACAAAGCCATGAGTTGCTGAAAGAACTTGCTGATTTGTCAGATAAGCTGTCATTGAAAGTATACGATTTCAAGGAAGACAAGGAGATTGTGGAGAAGTACCGAATTGACAAAATTCCAGCACTAGCCGTGGAAGGAGAAAAGGATTATGGTATCCGCTATTTCGGGACTCCTGCCGGTTATGAGTTTGCAGCATTACTTGAGAATATCCTGGATGTGTCCCGAGGAACCGTCGAACTTTCAGAGGAGACGACGGAGGAACTGCAGGAGATCGACAGTCTGATCCATATTCAGGTTTTCGTCACTCCTACCTGCCCTTATTGTCCTCGGGCAGTTCGAACAGCCCATAAGCTAGCCCAAGCCAACGATTGGATCCAGGCCGACATGGTCTCAGCTACAGAGTTCCCGCACCTGGCCAACAAATACGATGTCTTCTCTGTTCCCAAGGTGATCATTAATGAGGGAATTGAATTCGAGGGAGCGCTACCAGAGAGACATTTCGTCCAGCATATACTCATGGCGGCTAGCAGCCGGACGTAATTGTCCACCCAGAATGAATAGGCGGAACTATGAGAACCACATGGCGTATCGGACGTCTTTTCGGCATCAAGGTCAACATTGACTCCAGTTGGCTTATAATCTTCGGGCTAGTCACCTGGAGCCTGGCCAGTTCCTATTTTCCTGCACAGTACCCCGCGTGGAACACATGGCTTCATTGGACAGTCGGAGTTGCTACTAGCATTCTTTTCTTTGCCTCAGTCCTAGCTCACGAACTGACCCACTCGCTGGTGGCCATCCGCCAAGGGGAGAAAGTGCGTGGTATTACCCTTTTCATCTTCGGCGGCGTGGCTGAGATCACCGAAGAACCCAAGCGACCATCAAAAGAATTCTTGATGGCTCTGGCAGGGCCACTATCCAGCCTGGTCATTTCCGGGATCTTCACACTCCTTTGGTTCTTATCCCGCAACCTCATTGAACCAGTCAGCGCGCTGGCTAGCTACCTAGCCATGATCAACGGCAGTCTGGCCCTCTTCAATCTCATCCCCGGTTTCCCTCTGGATGGTGGGCGGGTATTGCGAGCGGTCATCTGGAGCCTGACCGATAACCGGCGCCTGGCTACCCGGGTAGCCTCCTGGATTGGACGGGGGGTGGCTTTCCTGTTCATCTTCGCTGGCATCTGGCAGGTCTTCAGCGGGGCCTGGCTCAATGGTCTGTGGATTGCCTTCATAGGCTGGTTCCTGAACAACGCCGCCATCACCGGCTACCGCCAGGTGGTAATGCGGGATATGCTGCGAGAGGTGAGAGTAGAGGATCTACAAGCGCCCACTTACGAGGCAGTGAACCCAGGTCTTACCCTGCAGCGGCTGGTGGACGACTACATGTTGCGACGTCGGGACCATGCCTATCCCGTGGTTGAAGGCGACCAGTTGCAAGGGATCATCTGCCTGCATGACGTGAAGGCGGTGCCCCGGAAAAAATGGAGTGAGACACAGGTGAGCCAGGTGATGACCCCTTGGGACCGGCTGGTCACCGTCTCGGTTGGTGACGATGGCAACACTGTCCTCTCCCGCTTTGGAACTCATGATGTGAACCAACTCCCGGTGGTTGAAGGTCGACGGCTGATGGGCATTGTACGCCGCTCTGACGTGATTAGTCATCTGCAATTGCAGTCAGAGTTGGGATCTTAGCCTGCTTTAAATTGCTTAATCCGTCTGGGGGTAGCCAGTATATTGGTCGTTGGCGTGCCACGGTCAGGCGCTTCACCGCATGGATAGCAGTAAAGTCGGCTCATCACATAATATCAGGAGAATGGAAATGGAAATTTTGATGCAGATGAAATGTGTAGCCTGCCATGGTGGTGAACCGACGCTCACAGACGAGGAAATCGCTGATCTACTCCCACAAGTGTCCGAATGGAAGATCGTGGAACAGGATGGGGTCAAACATCTTGAACGCCGTTTTACATATCGTAACTTTGTTCAGGCATTGGCATTCACAAACAAAGTAGGCGAATTGGCAGAGGTCGAGGGACATCACCCGGCGATCTTGACCGAGTGGGGTAACGTGACGGTTACATGGTGGACACATAAAATCAAGGGGCTGCATCAAAACGATTTTATTATGGCGGCAAAAACGGATCAATTGTATTCGCTGAACAAGAATTCATTAACCAATTAGCTCGTGCTGGCGCATTTCCAATAATAACCACACTAACTGCGAAACAAGTAGAGAAGACAATAGAAAATATCCACTAACAAATTGCCAACAATGGGATCGAAGAGAGGTGTCGAGGCAATGATATGTCTTGTAAAAGAAACGAGGAAGGAGGAGTAAGTGATTAAAAACAATATGACACTAAAGATAGGCGGGGAAGCCGGTCAGGGTGTTGAATCCAGCGGTGCTGGCTTTGCCAAGGCGCTAGCCCGAGGCGGGCTGCATTTATTTGGCTGGCAAGATTATATGTCCCGGATCCGAGGCGGTCACAACTTTTTCCAGATCAAGGTCAGCGACAGGCCTCTTTACTCTCACTCCGATGAGGTCCACTTGCTGCTAGCCCTCCATCCAGAAACGATAGACCGTCACAAAGACGAGATCGCCACCGGAGGGGGAATCGTCTACGACGAAAACCTTAATGTAGACCATGATTATCTAAAGGAGAAAGGGATCAAGCTATTTCCCATACCACTCTTGAAAATCGCCGAAGAGACCGGCACAAAGATTATGGCCAACACCGCTGCCCTCGGTGCCACTGCGGGTATAACCGAATATGATTTCGAACATATAGCCAGCGTGATACGCGACAACTTCGTCAAGAAGGGCCAGGAAGTGGTAAATACCAACCTGGAGGTAGCCCGTAGAGCTTATGACCTTGGTCGTGAGCGCTACGCCGCTGATTTTGACTTCAAGTTGGAAACAGTGAAGGCGCCAGCGCGAATGGTGATCAATGGCAATCACGCCCTTTGCCTTGGAGCCGTTCTTGGCGGTTGTCGTTTCGTTTCGGCGTATCCCATGACGCCGGCCACACCCATAATCGAGTGGATGTCAACCCACGCTGACCGCTACGGTCTCGTTACCAAACACTCTGAGGACGAAATCGCTGCCATTTGCATGGCCATAGGCGCCAGCCATGCTGGTGTACGCGCGATGACTGCTACCTCTGGCGGTGGTTTCTCCCTGATGGTCGAGGCCCTAGGTTTGGCGGGGATGACGGAGACACCGCTGGTGGTAGTAGAGGTTCAACGTGCCGGCCCCTCGACTGGCATGCCAACCCGCACCGAACAAGGGGACCTGCTGTTCATGATACATGCCTCTCAGGGAGAATTCCCGCGCATCGTTTTAGCACCCGGCTCAGTCGAAGAGTGCTTCTATGCTGGATGGCGGGCCTTCAATCTGGCAGAAAAATATCAATGTCCGGTGATCATACTAAGTGACACCTTCCTGGCCAATTCCCTGAGAACGGTTGAGTGCAGAGACTTTAACTTCAAATCGGTTGAGTTAGACCGGGGTGAGCTATTGACCGAAGAAGCAGTAGATCAACTATCTGAAGGCTATAAACGCTATGCCATCACAGATACCGGGATCTCGCCACGCGCCTTACCCGGTCATCCAAATACAGTGTTTGTGGCTTGCAGCGATGAGCATACACAGGATGGACACTTTGAGGACGAAGACCCGGACAACCGTATTCAGATGGTTGAGAAGCGCTTTCGCAAGATGGAGGTAGCACTGAAAGAGATGAGAACCCCGACCCTTTACGGACCCCAGGAAGCCGAATTCACGTTTGTGGGCTGGGGCTCGACTTACGGTCCTGTGCGAGAGACGGTGGACAGGTTGAATGAAGGAGGAAACAAAGCCAACTTTTTACATTTCACTGACATCTGGCCCCTCCCCGAGGATAAGATTAGCCATCTCCTTGAAACGACAAACCACATTATCGGCGTGGAGAGCAACTCAACCGGGCAATTCGCCAAGTTTCTCAGGACCTATACTGGCAGGAAGATTGACCACCAGATACTAAGGTACGATGGTCAACCTCTCTCGCCAGAGTACATCCTGACCAAGCTGCAAGTAGGAGGTGGTGACCATGGCTAATATCAAAGATTACGCCAGTCCAGTCCGCTCTACCTGGTGTGTAGGCTGTGGGGACTATGGTATTTTGAACTCGTTGAAGCAAGCACTGGTCAAGATGGACCTGGAGCCCCATGAGGTGCTCATTGTGACCGGCATCGGTTGTGGCAGCAAACTTCCTGATTATATGACAGTCAACGGTTACACTTCACTCCACGGTCGACCGATTCCCATCGCACAAGGGATTCATCTGGCTAACCATGACCTAAAGGTCATCGTCGTAGCTGGAGATGGGGATACCTATGGCATCGGCGGAAACCATTTCATCCATGCCTTGCGCCGTAACGCCGACATCACCATCATTGTTCAGAACAACGCCGTCTATGGCCTTACTAAAGGGCAATACTCGCCCACCAGCCCTAAGGGCTTCCCGACAAAAACCTCACCGCCACCCACAGGGGCCATCGAACCTCCGGTCAATCCTATCGCCTTGGCTCTGGCTGCTGGTGCAACCTTCATCGCCCGCTCCTTCTCTGGTAATCCGCCACATCTAACTGATATGATAGTGGCTGCGATCAGCCATCAGGGGTGCGCTTTGTTGGATGTGCTCCAACCCTGTGTTACGTTTAATCGCGATCACTCGTATGATTTCTATCGACAGCGTGTTTACAATGTGGAAGAGGAGGGCTATGATCCTTCTAACCGCGAAGTGGCTTGGGAAAAATCCTCTGAGTGGGGTGATCGTATTCCCATCGGTATCCTCTATATGGTGGAGGGTAAACCGACCTACGAGGATCAGGTGACGACACTGAAATCTGGACCCCTGGTCAAACAAGGCTTAAGATCATGGGGGGAATCAGACTACGAGGCGCTGGAAGCAGAATTCACCTGAGCTTAAATGCTCCTAACCACAACTTGAAAAGAGAATACAAAGACAAAACCAATATCAAACCCGACCATTTTAACAACATCTTCCATCAGACCCACAGTTAAGCTCCGAGTTGCAGCAGTCTGAGTTTTGAGATGGCGCAGTGAGTGTTTGGTAAGCGCGTTATTGGAGATCGAACTAATAAATATATATCTCGATAAACTCTGCAATGAAAAGGTCAATTTACCCTAAATGGTAGATTGCTCTGGGATAGTTACTGACTTGATATATAAAGGAGAAAAGAACGATGATAGGAAAACTACCTGAGAATGTGCTCGAAGCAGTCCTCGAAACAATACCTATTGAATTCTCAATTGTCGACCAGAACAATAAGGTGTTGGCGTGGAATAAGCACGAAACAAGAATATTTAAAAGACCCGCCGGGATTGTTGGCCGCGATGTCCGTGATTGCCATCCCAAGAAAAGCCTGGATAAGGTCGAAACAATTCTGCAGGAAATGAAAGCAGGGGGCAGGGAAAAAGCGCGCTTTTGGATTGATCTTCCCATCGGCCCAGATGATGAGAAGCAAAAGGTTCTAATCGAGTACTACGCGCTGCGTGACTCCGATGGCAAATACCTTGGTTGCTTGGAAGCAAGTCAAAATATCGCCGGCATTCAATCGTTAACCGGGCAAAAGCGACTGCTCGAATAGAATATGAGGAATCATTCTTGATTGACGATGAAAAAAAGCCATCGTCGACTTGACCAAGGCGCTAAGCGGCATCTCAAGCGGATCATCGAGCCACCCAAATGGGAGATGGTTGACGCTTTTAAATTTATCGATGGTCCAACCGAGGAAGACCCGAGGAGGGGCAAGCAGCTTGGCGCTTGTTTTGCCCGGCTTATCAAGACTGATGATGTATTAGAGTAAGGGTGGAGTAAGGAGGTGTAAAGTGGATATTAGTAAGGAGCTGCAAGAACAATTGTTGGTTTACCAGAAGAATGAGATCACTGAACACCATATCTATAAAAAGTTAGCCAGGACGGTCAAATCATCTGAAGACAGGGAGATTCTCGAAAAGATTGCCGATGATGAGCTCCGACACTATCAAGAATGGCGAACTTATACTCAGAAGGACGTCAAGCCTGACAGAACGAAGATCTGGAAGTATTACTTTATCAGCCGAATTTTAGGCTTCACTTTCGGTATCAAGCTTATGGAGAAGGGTGAGGAAAACGCTCAGGATAATTACGAGCAACTACGATTGACGATCCAGCAAGCAGAGGCCATTATTCGCGATGAAAACGAACACGAGAACGCTTTGATCAAACTACTGGATGAGGAACGGCTCCGTTATATGGGATCTATTGTGTTAGGCCTTAATGATGCACTCGTCGAACTGACCGGAGCCCTTGCCGGTTTCACTTTTGCCCTCCAAGATACCAAACTGATCGCTCTGACCGGTTCAATTACCGGTATCGCCGCGGCCTTATCCATGGGAGCATCGGAATATCTCTCCACGAAGTCTGAAGAGACCGCCAAGAATCCGGTGAAAGCTTCAATCTATACCGGTGGAGCGTATGTCGTGACCGTGCTTTTGCTTATCCTGCCATATCTGATATTGGAAAACTTCTATGTTTGTTTGGTTTTTACGTTATCCGCTGCAGTCTTGATTATCGCTTTCTTTAATTACTACATATCCGTTGCCAAGGACGTTCCGTTTAAACGGCGCTTCTTTGAGATGGCTGGGATTAGTCTTGGTGTGGCAGCGTTGAGCTTCTTCATCGGATTTATCATTCGCTCTTTTCTAGACATTGAAATTTGATCTGTCGCTTATACACATTCTCAAGAGTGCATTAATCCTAGGATGAATGCAGGGGGCTCGAAGACAAGCATACCTCAATCCCACTGAGCGCCGATGAGCACCTAGTTTAACCATTTACTGCCGATTGCTTATCATGGAGAGAGATATGAGCTACGCCACAATTCTGGTAGTCGATGACGAACCAGCTATCGTCAAAACGGTACGGGCATACTTGGAGAACGAAGGCTACACCGTCCATGCTGCCACCGATGGGCCCAGCGCCCTCAAAGCAGCCCGCTCCTTCCGACCGGATATAGTAATATTGGACATTATGTTGCCCGGTATGGATGGTATTGAGGTGCTCCGTACCCTACAAAAAGAATCCAACGTGTATGTCTTGATGCTGACCGCCAAGTCCGACGAAACGGACAAGATCGTGGGATTGAGTGTAGGTGCGGACGATTATCTGACCAAACCGTTCAGCCCCAGGGAATTGGTCGCCAGAGTCAAAGCCATCTTGCGTCGGGGAAGAGGAGGTATCACGACCGAACCGACTCTGTCCTTCCACCGTCTGCGTATCGATCCTAATGCACATAAGATCTGGAAGGATGATGAACCTATCGAGCTGACCGCCATCGAGTTTGAGATTCTACATGTTCTCGCCCGTCATAGGGGTTTGGTTCTGAGTAGGGAGCAACTCATCGAACAGGTGTGGGGGCATAACTATTACGGAGACGAACGGGTTGTGGATGTCCACATCGGGCGCATCCGTAAGAAGATGGAGGACGACCCTGGTAACCCTACATTGATTGTCACCGTGCGTGGAGCCGGTTATCGCTTTGAGGATGAACTCACATGAATTTACTGACAGCTATCCAGCAACGATTAGGATACAAGCTTTTTCTCTCATACCTTGTTATCGTGGTGGTAGGAGTTGTAGTCCTCGCCGGAACTGCCAAGTTTCACGCCCCTACGGCCATGCAACATCACGTCGCCCTTATGGAATCCCTGCTAGGTGACAATCCAGCCCTGGCAGCCGACCTGCGTGAAAACTTCCTAGCTGCGGTCAACGAAATTATGACCGTGGCTGCCGTGGCTGCTTCCCTGGCGGCCCTGATCACGAGTTCTTTCGTCGCTCGACGGATCATCGGTCCCATCCGGCAATTAATGCTTGCTAGTCAGCGTATTGCCGCCGGTGAATTCCATGAACGGGTCCAGGTCTCCAGCGAGGATGAATTAGGAGCGTTGGCGCAGACCTTTAACCGTATGGCCACGACCCTGGAGCAGACAGAGCGGCGTCGTCTGGAGCTGATTGGTGACGTAGCCCATGAGTTGCGCACCCCCCTCAGCAGCATTAAAAGCATCATGGAGGGGTTGGTTGATGGTGTATTGCCGTCTGAGCCGGCCACTTACGTGGACGTCCAGCGCGAAGTCGCCCGGCTCCAGCGGTTGATTCATGACCTCCAGGAACTGTCCCGCGCCGAGGCTGATCAGATCTCTCTTGACCTCAGATCCGTTTCCCCGGCCAAGCTGATCCACATCGCCGCAGATCGCTTGCGCCCCCAGTTCGGGGATAAAGACGTCAATCTTCACATCAAAGTCTCCGCCGATATACCTCCTATCCGGGCTGACCCCGACCGAATCATCCAGGTACTGCTCAACTTACTGGGCAACGCTTTACAGTACACGCCCTCGGGAGGCAAGGTGACAGTCCAGTCACGGTGCGAGGGTCGAGAGGTTATCGTCGCCGTACAGGATAGCGGTATCGGCATCTCGCCTGAGCATTTACCCCACATCTTCGACCGCTTTTACCGGGTGGATAAATCACGCTCGAGAGCCGGCGGCGGCAGCGGAATCGGCCTGACGATCGCTAAACACCTCGTAGAGGCTCACGGAGGGTACATCAGGGCTGAGAGCCATGGCCCTAATCAGGGCAGCACCTTCACTTTTACCCTCCCTCAAGCTCCCTGACGTATTAAATTTGTCATCTAACCTTTATAAAAGCTTCAATAGCCTGTCATGATGGCAGGCTATTCTTATGCCAGCACGATGGATAGAAAGTAGATACCTCGTGACTTAATACTAACAAAGGTAGGTGAACACCATGATGGGTTTCGGGTTTGGAGGATTTGGCCTCCTATTAATGACCGTTTTCTGGGTGGTGATAATCGCTTTAGCAGTGTGGGTGTTGGGTAGGATTTTCCCAAAGGTAGTGGGTAGTTCGTCATCACACTCCAGCGAAGGGCGTAATGACCTTTCGCAGTCGCCACAGAAGATTCTCAAGCAACGCTATGCCCGCGGCGAGGTTTCAAAGGCTGAGTTCGATGAAATGCGCCTTGACCTGATGGAATAGCTCAAGCGACCGCTTCGAGGAGTGCGAAAGATTAATAAGGAACGAATGACGCACAATACGCCAGCAGATGAAACAAATCCAATTAAATAATTTAAAAGGAGCACGGCCATGAGTGAGGTAAGGAACACAATCATACAAAAACGCTTTATTGAAAGTATTTCGGGATCGCCATTCGCCAGAAGTCTATTCAGTGAGGTTCGCTGGGCATGGATATGGCTGCTTATGCGCCTCTACGTTGGATGGCAGTGGCTGCAGGCAGGTTGGAGCAAGCTGAACAATCCGGTATGGATCGGGAGTAAAGCCGGCGTAGCCATTAGTGGCTTCGTTTCCGGCGCACTGACTAAGACCGGTGGCGAGCACCCGGATGTGCAGGGTTGGTACGCATGGTTCTTGGAAAGACTGGTGCTACCCAACGCCAAAGTCTGGAGTTACCTGGTTGCTATAGGCGAGGTCCTTGTTGGAATCGCTTTAATTCTGGGAATATTAACCAGCATCGCAGCCTTCTTTGGTGGTTTCATGAACATGAACTATTTGCTCGCGGGAACGGTGAGCACCAACCCCATCCTTCTGACCCTCGCCGCCATATTGGTCCTCGCCTGGAGAACGGCGGGTTGGTGGGGTCTGGATCGTTGGGTTGTGCCGGCAGTGGGCACACCGTGGAGTCCAGGACTGATTTTCCGAGGAGAAGGCGATAGCCAATCAATTGAACATCAACCAAGTCAGGCTTGATTATTAGCCAGGTTGGAATATGCTGTTACCAAGATAGTATGTAGTCGAGGAAAAAAAACGACATGAAAAAGGGGAATCCCCACACTAACCACAATCACCAACCCCACAATAGCCACGATGACCACCAGCATCATGATGGTGCTCATTACGCCGGCCATGGTTCTAGCCATGATCCGCGCGAGGACCATGCCCGTCATGGCTCTGAGCACGGCACCCATGTGGACCACACCGGCCACGAGCAAATGTTTCGTAACCGGTTTTGGGTTAGCCTGACTCTGTCTATTCCAGCGTTGATATTCAGTCCTACGCTGCAGGGCTGGATGGGCTTCGCCGCTCCCACATTTCCAGGCAGCCAGTGGATCACACCGATATTTTCCGTGGTCGTTTTCCTATATGGCGGCTTACCCTTCCTGCAAATGAGCGTGCCGGAGTTGCGCAATCGGCAACCTGGCATGATGACATTGATCTCCCTGGCAATCGGTGTGGCTTTCGCCTACAGTGTGGCGACCCTCTTAATCCCCTCAGGTACCGGCTTCTTCTGGGAGTTGGTCACTCTAATCGATGTGATGCTGTTGGGTCACTGGATCGAAATGCGCAGCGTACGCCAGGCATCAAGTGCGCTGGACGAGCTGGCCAAACTAATGCCCGACACCGCTGAGCTCATCCTTCCTGACAGCAGCACGAAGGTAGTGACGGTGCGCGAGCTGCGCATGGACAACCTGCTTTTGGTCCGCCCGGGCGCAAGCATTCCCGCCGACGGTGAGGTGGAAGAAGGCGAGTCAGACGTCAATGAGTCGATGATTACTGGCGAATCCAGGCCAGTTCGAAAGCAGCCGGGGGATAAGGTGATCGCCGGCACGATCAACGGCGATGGCAGCCTGCGTGTGCGGGTTAATGCTATCGGGGATCAGACAGCCCTAGCGGGCATCATGCGCTTGGTGGAGCAGGCCCAGCAAAGCAAATCCAACACCCAAGTGCTGGCCGACAAGGCTGCCGGTTGGCTGTTCTATGCTGCGTTGGGTGTTGCCGCCCTGACCGCCATCACTTGGACGGTGGCAGTGGGCTTTAACGTCGAAGTGATTGCGCGGGTGGCAACTGTTTTAGTGATCGCTTGTCCTCACGCCCTGGGACTGGCGATCCCACTGGTAGTAGCTATCACGACATCGATCGGCGCCAAAAACGGCATTCTGGTGCGCGACCGCCTAGCTCTGGAGCATGCACGCGAAATCGATACGGTAATCTTCGATAAAACCGGTACTTTGACCAGCGGTGAGTTCGGTGTTGTGGGTATATCAGTCACCGTCGGTTGGGACGAAGATCAAGCGTTGGCGCTGACCTCAGCTATAGAAAGAGACTCCGAGCATATGATAGCACTCGGAATCCGACGAACGGCTGAGAAGCGGCGGCTCTCGCTCCCCGTTGTATCTAATTTCGAGGCTATCAAAGGTAGAGGTGTGCGAGCTACAAGTAACGGATATGTCGTTCACGTTGGAGGCCCTCGACTACTGGAGATGCTTGAAATCGAGCCTCCAGAGACAGTCGCCCATTTCAGAGATGAAGCCAGCACGAAGGGCTGGAGTGTGGTCTACCTTGTGCAGGACAAGCGGGTGGTGGCTGGGTTTGCCCTGGCAGATGTAATCCGACCTGAGAGCCACGCCACAGTGCAACGGCTCCACGAAATGAGCATCGAGGTAGCCATGTTGACCGGCGATAGTGAGGCAGTAGCTAAAAATGTGGCCGAGGACCTGGGGATCGACCACTACTTTGCCGAGGTGCTGCCGGAGCATAAAGACCTGAAGGTCGCCCAACTGCAAAGTCAGGGGAAACGGGTTGCGATGGTAGGAGACGGCGTAAATGACGCACCTGCCCTCACGCGAGCAGATGTGGGCATTGCCATTGGCAGCGGCACTGACGTGGCGGTCGAGTCGGCGGGCATCATCCTGGTGAAGAGTAATCCACTCGATGTAGTGAAGGTCATCCAGTTGAGCCGGGCCAGTTACCGGAAAATGATTGAGAACTTAATTTGGGCTACTGGGTACAACGTAATCGCCCTGCCACTTGCAGCCGGCATTCTAGCCCCTATCGGCGTTCTGCTCTCACCGGCCGTAGGCGCTCTGCTCATGTCCTTGAGTACGGTCATCGTCGCGATCAACGCTCAATTGCTCCGCCGACAGTATGTGGCAATGCATCCTATGACCTAGCTGTTTCGGTGCCTGTCCGGAGTGTTACTAGATTGATGATAGGAAATGAGGCATAAATCACCGGTTTATATAGGAGTACGATCATGATGCATTGGGAACATGGTTTCAGTTGGGAATGGGTACTATATAGTGGGATAACGATGTTGATATTTTGGGGTGGATTGATCGGTTTGGTTGCATTTACTTTACGGGCTTTTTTTGGTACGCGACGTACTGAGATCCCATCTGCTTTGAAGCCCAACCTAGCCCTAGACATTCTGAATGAACGCTATGCCCGGGGCGAGATCAACCGGGATGAGTATATGAACATGCGGCAGGATCTGGATACTTAGTGTTCTACAAGGTTATATGGGAGATATATTAGCTGACTTTTTCGTAGCCATGAAAGATGCTTAGACCATCCTTCGGCTTCGCTCAGGATGCTAAACAGGTGACCGGCACTTAGCAGGTTATGCCTCGTAACCCGGCACATAGGTGACCTGCTCCCCCTCCTCCAGCCGCCAATGTGGGAACCAGGCCACGCCGGGAGTCCCATGAGCGCGGCTTCTTCCAGGATATCGATGCCCAGGCCGGTCTTGCCGGAACCCGTCATCCCAACCACGACACCATGGGTGGTCA
>JAUVOZ010000073.1 GCA_030598885.1 Anaerolineae bacterium
CGTGGCTACAAGCGCCACTCGGTCCTCACCATATGTACGGCGTACGTAATCTAGAACTTCGTCACGCCTACGGCTGCAGAAATCCAGGTCGATGTCGGGCAGGTCGATACGGGCTGGATTCAGGAAGCGTTCGAAGAGTAGGCCATGAGCAATGGGATCAACCGTGGTGATGCCGATGCAGTACGCGACCAGCGAATTAGCCACACTTCCCCGCGTATTCACCGGTATCTCTGAATCTCGAGCGTAGCGGACGATGTCAGCCACGACCAGGAAGAGCGGAGCATAATCACGCTGGGCGATGGCATCCAACTCGCGCTGCAATCGCCCACGAATACTATCATCTACTTCTAACCTAAATTTGTCGGTCAAACCACTCCAGGCTTGGGTAGCCAATTCTTCATCCGGCGATTGATCATCAGGTATGTCGATAGTGGGCCAGAGGGGACGACCATCAGGCAGGGCAGGTTCACATCGTCGTACCACCTCCCCAACTTGGGTCAATGCTGTTGGGAACATAGCGAAGCGGTCGGCCATTTCCTCCTTACTGAGCCAATGCAGATCAACCGTCGGGTCGTCACCCCCAGGAACCGCAGTTGTTGGGAGTTGGTCCAGGGTGACATTGTGATGAATGGCAGCCAACAACCTCAGCGTGGCCCTGTCTTGGGGTTCTAAGAGGTACACTGGTTGAACAGCTACAGGTGGTAACCCGAAGCGTTGACCTAAAACCATAATTTCCTGGGCAATGGTTTGATCTTCAGTCTGGTGTATTTCCAAACTGAGATAGCAATTCTCCCCATAGATATCAACCAGGCGAGCGATATGATCGTTTGCGGCCTCCATGTTTCCTGCACGTAGATAATGTTCGATCCAGCCCTCCCGCCCACCTTCCATACAGATTAACCCTTGGCGGTGCGATCTCAACTCATCCCACTGTAGACGCTGGCCTACCGAAGGCTCCCGCTGGGGATCTCCCAGGATCAATGCCGACAACCTACAAAGGGAGCGGTAGCCATCAAGCCCTGTCGCGAGGAGCACCAATCGTCCCCGTGTCGCGGGCGGTCCCGGGAAACCATCGGCAGGTTCGGCCAAGGTAATCGTCATGCCCAGTATCGGTTGGACGCCTGCCTTATCACACGCCTTAGAGAAAGCGACGGCACCATAAAGCGCATTGGTGTCGGTCAGTGCGAGGGACGTGAAGCCTTCGGCTGATGCTCGGGATACCAGATCGTCAACCGAGGCGGTGGCACCCATGAGGGTGAAGTTGGAGTGCACCCGCAGGTGAGTAAAGTCAGCCGGAAAGAAGGACGAGCAAGAGGAGTTGGTGGCCATTCGATGCATTCTCAAGGCAAGCCTTTATATGATAGAGGTCGGCGAAGTATTGGATGTTTTACCTGCCGGTCAATCTCCAGTAGAGGCCTCTTTCACCGTTCAGCGAAATTGAACACCTTGGATATGAGCCTCCACCTAATTCTCCTTGCCGCTCCAGCTCTCAATGTCAATCCGATACACTGCAGTATTTCTCAAATCCCTGTCCGTAGCAGGCTCATAGTCTTCACCAGGTTGCAGATGAGGAAAATACTTATCCAATAGCAATTGCATTCCATGTCTGGCCTCGGCTATGTCGGTCACAATATTAGCCCGACCAAAGACGACTACCCCAGAATACTCCACTCCAAAATTCACGGCGCTTTTAGCGGAAAGCAGTTGCCCCATTTCACTGACACTGAAGCATATCCGCTTATCAGCTTGGACGTTCTCGTAGGTACGCCCCTTGACTGCGCCATGCAGATATATGGCGTGTGCCGCCTGGTCATAGACATAGTTGCGGGTCACGATGAACGGCTGCCCATCGTGCACCGTCGCCATCGAGCCAAAATGCACCCGGTGTAAAAAGGCTCTAATCCAGGCATCGTCCTTGGCTCGTTCTGCCCGACGGATTTTATTAAACGGTTGTAGGGCTTCGTCTCTTTTCATGTTCATTTTCACTCACCTCGCGGCCAATTCATATTGGCCACAATTGATAGGTACATTGGGGAAATGTATTACTTGTTTCTGGAGACCATGATGACCAGCGTCGCTTAAACTGGAATGCAGGTTTTTCTCTCGTCGTGTCCGGCGATGGCGACTGGAATGCGGTGACTTTTCTTGATTATCGTCAAAAATGGGTGAAGGCCGAAGCTTAGTACGCCGATCTCCCCTTCCTCGCCCCCATTCAATCAAAGAAATGCACAAGTTCAATTGCCGGTTTCCTCGGTGGCGTTTGGGGTCTCTCAGCCGGGTATCCTAAAGGAGTGATCGTGGCGATGTAGTGTTCTTGCGGAATGCCAAGCGCTTCCTTCACATCGATCCGATCCATCGCCGCGATCCAGCAGGTCCCGAGGCCGGAGAGCTTGGCAGCAAGCGTGAAGTGATAGGCGGCGATACACCCATCCTGAACCGGTCGTCCAGTTATGCCCGGGTCAGTGCAAATCGCCACCGCCATCGGAGCTCTGGCAATTGGAGCGCTGCTCCCTCCTCGAAGCCCTGCCAAGAACCTGAGCACCTTTCGATCACGGATGACGATGAAACGGTACGACTGGCAATTCCTCGATGTCGGAGCGAAGCGGCAAATTTCGAACAGTTTCCAAAGCAACTCGTCGGGGATCACCGTGTCCTGAAATTCTCGGATGCTTCGTCGGGTGAGCAGAAGCTCATCCCCAGCCAGATAGGGTTCTACGGGATATAGGAATGCCTGGAATTCGACCAGCCGATCGTCAGGATCCTTGATGAAAAAATGATAGATACCGTATGTCTCATTCTCCTTCGGTTCATCGATGGCCAATGGCTGTAATTTTCGATACATTTCATCCACGTCTTCGCGACCCTGATAGAAGAATGTGATGATGCCCTGAGAATCAATCTCCTCGCGCTCACAAAACCCCAGCAACAGATTGCCGTGTTTTAAGATTACACATTCAGATTGAACTAACCATGTGGTCATGCCGATGCGGGAACGGTAGAACTCTTTCATTGCTTCGAGGTCTTTGGTTCTGAAGAAGATGATGCCGGCCACTTTACCTCCTTTAATGGATATCAAGTTTTGATATACCTATTCTAGGCATTATAAGGGCAAGGGCAACTTATGTTCTCCAGCAGTACAGCATTTTCTTTTTCCCCTTATTCTTGCTGCTAGCTGTGGAATATTGTAAAGTGAAATTTGCGTTTGTAGGGATGTGGGGATTCGCTTGCAGCATAATGACCTATGCTGATTGGAGGCGCAATATCTGCCCCCGCTACAAGATAATTCGATTGTTCTATCTAGTCTTTTTCACTGTTACATGGATGGTCGCTATACAATATTAAATATACGGCAGCCTCAACCCGATATTCTTCTTGGAAGTGAGGAGAGGGTATGCCTTCAGGTGACCCGGTGGTATTCGAGACGGAACGACTCGTCATCAGAGTGGCAACAGTAGCGGACGTTGACTTATTCTATGACCTGTGGACCAACCCGCAGGTGATGAAAAACGTGGGGTTTCCGCAAGGATTGCGCATAACACAAAGCGAACTCAAACAGAGGCTTCAGAACCAGGGGAGTGAATCCGAGTTTGAGCGGATGCTTTTCATAGAATTAAAAGCTACTGGCCAAACCATTGGCGAGTGCATGATGCATCGACCCAACCAGGAAGGAATCGCGGAGCCTGATGTCAAACTGTTGCCGACCTTCTGGGGGAGCAAGTATGGGGTTGAAGTGTGGAGGCGGTTGTTGGCGTATATGTTCACGCATACGGGCTGTGCTGCTGTGCAAGCCACGCCCAATGTGGAGAACGTTGCCTCAATCAAAATGCAGGAAGCAGTTGGTGGGGTGCGGGTTGGTGAGGATGTGTACCAGTTTCCTGAATCGATGCGAGACTACACCACGTCGGTCCATCACTATGTCTACCGCGTGTACAGAATGGATTGGGAAGTAGAACAAAGCACATAACTGGATGACGATTCTATATAGAAGAGAGATATGATTCCTGTTCCACTATCGGTACTCGAAACGCTGGTACATTCCTTTGGAACTAAGCCTACCAACCTAAGCCATTTTGGGGGGAGACAAGAATCCGACGATGTTGTTTATGTCTATCCCTATGAAGACGCGTGGTGGTTGACAAAAGCCATGGCTATCCCGGTTGAAAATCAGCCAAGGGGACGTCTATGTCTGGAAGAACGGTTGCAACTGCAGCATTGGATCAAAGCATATATTTCGGGCTATTGCCTCAGTCATAATAACTTTACCTAGGTTGTGGCCCAATATTTTCTTTTTACCATTATTCTTGCTGCTAACCGTCAAATACTGTAAAGTAAAATTAGCCTTTGTAGGGACGTGGGGCTTCGCTTGCGGCATGATGCCCTATGCGGATTGAAGCCGCAATAACTGCCCATGTTACATGATAATACGATTGTTCTGTCTAGTCTTTTTCACTGCTGGATGCATAATAGTTAAGCCGCCTGAACAGTCTTAGAGCTGTTCAAGTAAAAGGAGGACTAAAAGTGAATGATATGGAACAACTCATAAGGGAGATCAATAGCGGGAATATGACAATTGATCAATTAGAAGAACTCCTTGAAAAGGTGAATAACCAATTAGCGAGATATAAGGCAGGATTAAATGTTATTGAAAAAGCCGGAACTGATAACTGGACATACGAAGTCTACACAGAATCGCTGCGTATCGGTGGCGCTGGTGAAGCGAAGCCAATCGAACGCCAGCGGTGGGACCAGATGTTTACCAAACATAAGCTAGAATTGCGAACAAGTGCGATTAACTACACACATGAAGGTCAGCGAAACTTTGGACGAATCAAAACTGAGGTAGAGATTGAACTGGGTCGGCAAAGAGAAGCCAAGCAAAAATCCAGTTCCGCAACTCAGAAAAAATGGTGGCAGTTCTGGAAATAGCTCATGGCGGCCTAACAAAACAAATGCAGCCGACCGCTAATGGCGGCGGCTGATTTGCACCGTTATGCATCGATTGCCATTTACATATTGCATTATCTTGAATTCCTCTGTATAAACACCAATATACTTGGTTATATAACCACCTTATTAGGTTATATTGCTGATTTGTTTGGTGATGATTATGCTTAAACCAATTCTGGGTTCAGAAAGTTCCGAGAGAACTTTGATCTATATCTTGGCGCGTGACGAAGCATACGCGACAGAAATTGCGCGCTATTTCGACACCAATCTATATGGCATTCAGAAACAGCTAGTAAAATTTGAGCTTGGTGGCGTATTGGTAAGCTGGACTTCAGGACGAACTCGCATATATAAATTCAATCCTCGATATCCATTCCTGGAGGAATTAACAGCTCTTCTAAAGAAGGCACTAGAGTTTTACCCTGAAGATGAAAGAGAAGACCTCTTGATCTATCGCCATAGGCCGAGGAGGCGAGGAAAACCCCTGTGAAGCCTATTTCATAGATGTCACAAGCTGAATTTGGGGCATTCATTCAATCTCAATTGCGAATGGCAGGCATCGATGTTGTCCTTTCAGGAGAGGCTTCCGTCGCCATATTCAGCGAAGGTAAGTATGTCTCCAAAATTCTCGATATGGTTCCAGAATTCTTCCTGAATCGACGAAAGTTGTCAGATGCCATGATGAAGATAGGATTTGAGGAACTAAAATCCCGATACTTCATTCACCCTGATTTAGATCACATTGTCGAATTTCCTCCTGGCCCATTAAGCGTTGGGAGCGAACCAGTAAAGGAAATCATTGAGATTGAGTATGTAACGGGGATCCTCAGGGTCATATCAGCGACTGATTGCGTAAAAGATAGACTTGTGGCCTTCTACCATTGGGATGACAAGCAAAGTCTAATTCAAGCTGTCTTAGTAGCGTTAAGAAATAACGTTTATCTTGATGAGATAAAACGATGGTCTCTTGTGGAAGGTTCCCCGGAGAAATTTGATGAGTTCCGCTCCCAAGTAATGAAGGGAGCATAAGTCAAGTCAGAAATTTTCTTTGGGGGTCTTGTCAGTTTCATGCGAGACCATGCTGGATGTGGACTCTTAAATCCACCGATGCATATCAACGGGCTGGAGCTCTTTACAGGACCTTCGGCGAAGCGGAGTGGGCATGCCGCCTACGGTCAGGCGTGGGAGCCTGACCTGCTGGATAAATGGGATTCGACCGCGCTCGGGACAGATAGCTTTGACGACAAAGACCGGCACGCGGCCGGCCTCAACTTGGATAAACAATACTCTCTATTTGCTGGGTTTCAAAACTCGATCTTATGAAACAACTGGGTGGTTCTGATTCTCCTCCAGACATACACTGACAACCCGCTCATTGCCCAACGTTGGTGGACCTCCCGGCCAGAGCAGCCGAATGGCAGCCTGCATCAGCGAAATCTGACTGGGATAGTTCATCCTGTTCTTCCGTATGAACCCCCGAATGTCCTCGTCAGTGATTGGTCTTTCCATTTATTCCTCCTGGAAGAGGTCTTAACCTATCTCGTCATTACATATCAGCTGTTTGTAACCATGATCATCGCTTTAAGCACCAATGTACAAAATGCATCCTGGCAATGACGGACTTTACAAGAACAAGATAACAGGGAATGACGCTCTTCATCCTTACAACAGGCTTACAAAACTAGCGAGCCAAAATCTTAGCTTCACGTCAGAACCCATCATCACCTCGCACGCACTCACACAGACCATCGAACTCTATCTTCAGGTCAGGTTTAGTTTACGCCACGTAACGCAAACCGAGGTCCATACTGTACGTCGCCTTTGGCATCAAGCCATCCCACAATAGTTGAAGCTGCATATTTCCATGCCAATAAATTGTCCCTTCCCAGCCACCGAACAGTCACAGAAGAACAGCTATAATATCTGGGAAGGAATAACAACATCAACAAACCAATGAAAACCACCATCCTGGTCGTAGACGACGAGCCGGCCATCCTGGACGTGCTCACCTACAATCTAGAAAAAGCCCATTACCGGGTGCTGCAGGCGCGCAACGGGGAGGAAGCACTTGATCTGGCCCGTGAACAGACGCCAGACCTGATCATCCTCGACCTGATGCTTCCCGGTCTTGATGGTTTCGAGGTGTGCCGCACACTGCGCCAAGAAGGAGAAGTGCCAATCATTATGCTCACCGCGCTCGACGAGGAGGTGGACCGCGTCGTTGGGCTCGAACTGGGTGCAGATGACTATGTCGTTAAACCCTTCAGCATGCGTGAACTGATGGCACGGGTTAAATCGGTCCTGCGTCGTGTCCGTAACGTCCCTGCCCCTCAAAGCCAGCTTCTGAGGGTTGGCGATCTCGCGTTGGACGTCGATCGTCATGAAGTGCACTTCGAAGACACGCCTATCACCATTTCTGCCCTCGAGTTCGAGCTACTGCATACCCTTATGCGCCATGCCGGTCAAGTGCTGACCCGGGAGCAGTTACTAAGCCAGGTGTGGAACTACGACTATCACGGTGACCAGCGCACCGTCGACACTGCTGTCAAACGCCTACGGGTCAAGCTGCGAACCGCTGATCCCAAAGCGGCTGATCTACTGCAAACAGTTCGTGGTGTCGGTTATAAGTTGACCAATGGGATATAACCACGATTCGGTCCCCTCTACATATAAAACCGGATTGGTACGCGTAATGCATAGTCTGCGTGGCAAACTGGCCCTCAGCCACTTAGCGGTGATTTTCGTAACGATGACCGTGGCCGGCTTTTCCCTCCTCTCCCTGGTGCGAACCTACTTCCTTCAAGCCATGGAGGGCAGCCTTGTAACCCAAGCCCATCTAATCACCCAGGCTTTGATCCCCGGCGCGACCACCACGATCCCGTCCACATCAATGGCGCCGGCATACAACACCGTTCAACAACAACAGTTTGCCAATCTCTCGGTCCAGGTGGAGAGCATAATACCCTCCAGTGATCCGGTGACTGATTCCTATTTGACTGAATCGAATCTCGCCTATCTGAGCGATGCTACTGTGGGGATCAGCGCCGCGCTCGAAACGCACATTCGCGTGTTGGATTCCCGAGGTGTTGTTCTGGTGGACTCTGTCGGACGCGAGGTAGGCAAGGACATCAGCGACGCCGCAAATGTAATCACCGCGCTGGGCGGCGAGCAGCTGTCCACCACTCAGAGAGTGGACGGGGAAGACTGGCTCTATGTTTCGGTTCCGTTGTGGGTCGAAGAAAAAGTGGCTGGCGTGATCTACCTTGGTCAACCCATGCGCGATGTTACCGCGGTGCTGTCAGATTTGCGCCTCCGCCTGTTATTGGCCGCCGTGCTGGCGATGCCCCTTTCAGCATTAGTAGGCCTGGCCTTAGCCCGTACCATCGCCCAACCCCTGGTTGCGCTGACAACCGCGGCGGGGAAACTGAGCGCCGGTGATTTCGATTACCCATTGCAGGCTCGCGGTCAGGATGAACTAGGACGGCTAAGCCGAGCCTTTGTGATCATGCGCGACCAACTGCAAGCTGTGGAGCAGATGCGAACCCAGTTCGTGAGCGATGTCTCCCACGAGCTGCGGACCCCTTTGACGGCGATCAAAGGCCTGATCGAGACGCTCCAGGACGGTGCCGCCGACGATCCGGCCGTACGAGACCGGTTCTTGGCCTCCATCGAGGGCGAGACCGATCGCTTGATCCGCCTGGTCAACGACCTTTTAATCCTTTCCCGCGCAGACGCGCAAGCGATCAGATTGCGCCGTAAGCAAATAGACCTCCGCGCCTTGGCACATGCTACCATCCAGAAACTTACCCCTCAGGCGGTCGCCCGTCAGGTCGATCTCAGCCTCGATTTTGCTGAAGATTCCCTCAAAACCTTCGCCGATCCTGATCGTATCGAGCAGGTACTGGTCAACCTGCTAGACAACGCTTTCAAGCATACACCCGCAAGGGGAGCAGTCCGGGTTGAAGGTCATCGGATCGTAGTCGAGGGGAAAGACCCTCAGCAGTTCACTACAAACGTCCTGCCCTCTTCTGCCACTCATCTGATCCCAAGTATCCGGCAACTGCCGGAAGGGCGATGGGCCGTAGTCACAGTCATCGACAATGGTGAGGGAATCCCCCCAAACGATCTGCCGCATGTATTTGAGCGATTCTATCGCGCCGATCCGGCACGCTCACGCGACCGAGGTGGGAGCGGATTGGGTCTTCCCATCGCCAAGGCGTTAGTTGAAGCTCACGGCGGTCAGATCTGGTTGGATAGCCCCACAAGATCTAAAGATGAGGCGAGGGGTCCTGGCACCATGGCCAGCTTCGCCCTACCCCTCAGTTAGTACATCATCCTGATAGCGGAATACAAATTACCATCACGGGAATGCACGCCTACATCGGCGGTTGTAACCAAGCCCACTCGCCATATGCTGGCCATTCGCACCCCGTTCACCCGATCCGATTGAGTCAATGGAAAGATAATCGAGCACCCCCTACTCGCCACAATATTGCCCTCCAGAAGTACTCCTTTTGCCCATAC